>JAHWKS010000771.1 GCA_019347795.1 Planctomycetota bacterium
ATAAAAACATGTCGATCCAACGCCAGACAGAGGAGGTCTACAAAGTCAAACGCAGCGCCAACGGCATTATCGAAGATCCGGTCACTCTCCGCCCCGAGGCCGCGGTGGCCCAGGCCCGGGAGATGATGGATCAGCACAATGTTTCGGGAGTGCCGATCACCCACAAGGATGGAAAACTGGCGGGAATCCTCACTCGCCGGGATCTGCGGTTCCTCGAGAAGCGGGACTTGCCGATTTCGCAGGTGATGACGAAGGAGAATCTCGTAACGGCCACCGGGAATGTGACGCTGGAAGAGGCGGAGCAGATTCTGACGGAAAAAAAGGTGGAGAAACTTTTGCTGGTTGACGAATCTTACAAACTAACGGGTCTGATCACGATCCGCGACATCGACATGATGAAGCGCTTCCCCCAGGCGTCGAAAGACCGCCGCGGGAGGCTGCGCGTCGGGGCCGCGGTCGGCGTGTTCGATTACGAGCGGGCCGAGGGACTGATCCGCAACGGGGTGGACGTGCTGGTGGTCGATAGCGCCCACGGCCACTCGGCCAACGTCATCGAGACCGTCAAGGAGATCAAGCAGCGCTGGGACATTGACGTGATCGCGGGGAACGTCGCCACCGGCGACGGCGCCCGGGATTTGATCGCCGCTGGGGCCGACGCGGTGAAGGTCGGCATCGGTCCGGGCTCGATCTGCACCACGCGGATGATCTCGGGCGTGGGCGTCCCGCAAATTTCGGCGGTGTACGAGGTGTCCACGGCGGCCCGCGACAGCGGCACGCCGGTGATTGCCGACGGCGGCATCCGGTACTCGGGAGACATTACCAAGGCCATCGCCGCGGGGGCGCACGCGGTGATGATCGGCGGGTTGTTCGCCGGACTGGCGGAAAGCCCCGGCGACACGATTTTGTACCAGGGAAGAACGTTCAAAGTTTATCGAGGCATGGGCTCGCTGGGGGCGATGGTCAAAGGCTCCAGCGAGCGATATCGGCAGGCGTCCGGGGGGCCGACGCCCAGCGGCAAGCTCGTTCCCGAAGGGGTCGAGGGCCGCGTCCCGTTCAAGGGTCCGCTGAGCGAATTCGTGTACCAGCTCGTCGGGGGCCTGCGTGCGGGAATGGGTTACTGCGGAACGCGAACCATTGACGAGCTGCGCTCGGAGGCGCGGTTCATCCAGGTTTCGACCGCCAGCGTGCGAGAAAGCCACCCCCATGACATTGTCATTACGCAGGAAGCGCCCAACTACAGCACCGAGTTCGAGCGCAAGAGCGAAGGGCATTGACCATAGTAGCAGGCGCCCTCCGGGCGCCGTTCACAGTAGTAGGCGCCCTCCGGGCGCCGTTCCCCTCGTGCTGCTCGCACTCGTTCTCTCGCTGATGACGCTGGACGCACTGGCCCAGCAGTACATTCCGCCGCACGAAATCGATCCGCGGCTGGGAGGATATCAGCCAGCCCCCGTGTTGCGCTGGCAGCGGCCCGACGGCGATACCTCGCGATACGGGTCCCCCTTCGGCATTCACCGCGCCGGCTACGGCCCCGGCAACGGATCGGGAGTGGCGTTCGCCGCGGGAGATCCGTTTGGGGATCCGTTCGGCGATCGCTTGGCTCAAGAGAATGGACAGCCGGCGCCGATGCCGCTCAACCCGCCGATGCCGGCCCCGGCGCCCGCGGCGCCGGAAGCCCTGGCGCCACCGCCGTCGTCCGCCGCTCCGATGCCGCCGATGCTGGACTTCGGCACCCCCGCGCCCACCGCCCCGAGCCCGTCCAACAACGTTCCGCCGGAAGGGGATTTCGAGCCGCCCTGCGATCGCGTCTACAACGAGCGCAACTGCTGCCAGGACGCCGAGCGCTGCGAAGAGGTGCGAGAGTTCCTTCGCCGGCTGCGAATCACGGATATCTCCGTCGATATCACCCCGGCCTTTCGTCCCGAAACCGGCGCCTTTTACGCCGAGGATGAAACGGACGACGAGGCCGACGAGGTCGAGAAGAGCCGCGCCGCGCAGTTGGCGCTGGCCGGCCCGCGCACGTGGCGGAACCGTTACGGCGAGGTGGTCGCCGAAGGACGCTGGACCGACTTCCGTTACGGCCGCGTCTACATCAGCACCGGCGACGGGGACGTAGTGCAGATTCCCGTGCATGAGCTAAGCGACGACGACCTGTGCTTCGTCAACGCCTGGTGGAATCTGCCGTCGGAGTGCACCCTGGGTTCCGATCCCTTCCTCGGCCGGCACTTCGTCCACACCACGTTCACCTGGAAGGCTTCGGCTCTGTGCCACAAGCCGCTCTACTTCGAGGAGTTGGCGCTGGAGCGATACGGCCACACGTCCGGTCCGGTGCTGCAGCCGATTTACTCCGGCGCCCACTTCTTCTCCAGCATCTTCTTCCTGCCCTACAAGATGGGCATCAATCCGCCGAACGAGTGCATCTACCCGCTCGGCCTGTATCGGCCGGGTAGCTGCGCCCCGTGGCTGGCCGAGCCGTTCCCCATCAGCCTTCGCGGCGCCGCCCTGCAAACGGGCGCCGTGCTGGGAGGCGTGTACCTCTTGCCCTGACGAATCCAACTATTCGCGGGAGCGATTGGCCGGTCCAACGGCCGGACGCAACACGTCCGGCCGTTGGCGTTTCTTGACATGGCCGCCGACGGCGCGAATACTCGTGAGTCACACGCCTCCGCGAGTAGCTGGGTGGCGACAACCTTCCAGGCGATCCCCGTCGTGCCGGAGTATAATGCGGAACGCGTCGCGAGGAATCGCATGGCCGTCGATCCCCTTGGCGGGAGGCGAACGAGACGGCAACTTTCCTTCACAAAGTTTTGTGCCTATGAGACCTGACGTACGAGACGAATTTACGCGTCGATTTCGGCGCCGACAAGTGATGTTTCTGTCCGCGATCGAAGGTTTGGCTTCTGCAAACTCATGCTGGCAGATCCACCAGCACCATGCCGTTTTATGAGTTCGACACAGCCGGAAACCCCTCACAACATTCCGCCCGCTCGGTCCGGCTCGGCTCAACACGTGATCGCAACGGTGATCGTGGGAGTCGCGTCCGCTTTCGTGGCGATGCTCGTGACGCCCGCCGACCCAACTTCCTGGATTTTGGGAACGATACCGGTCTTTGTGCTAAGCATGGCCGCCTACGCCTACGGCGTGCGCAACGGCAGACCGCATGACCTAGATCGATCGACAGGAACGGAACACTAATCGACGCTAATCTGCACTGTTGGATTAGCGATGATTAGCGCCAATTAGCGTTCCTCTTCCTCTCGGACACGGGCGCCGGAACTTGGGTTTATCGCTTCTCCACACCCAGCTTGCCGAGCTGGGTGGCGATGTCGGCGCCGTGGGTGTCGGTCTTTACGGCGCGGTCGATGGCGAGGATCTTGCCGTCTTCGCCGATGTAGAACGTGACGCGCTGGGCCGCGTTGCGGTCGGCGTTGTAGACGCCGTACTTCTTGGCCGCTTCGCCGGTCGGGTCGCTGAGGATCGGGTAGTCCAGGTCCAGCGACTTGGCGAAGTCGGCGTTCTTCCCCACCGGGT
>JAHWKS010000034.1 GCA_019347795.1 Planctomycetota bacterium
GGTGTCGCCGCTATCGACTTTTTTCCGACTGCAAAGGACGCGGCCATGACGGACGCTGCTTCATCCCGTTCCAGGAAACCCGCCACGGGGAAGAATAGACCCCGAAAGCTGCGACCGGCGCCCGATCGTCGCCGGGAAGCGATCACGGCCGCCGAGGAGCTGTACGAGCAGCGGCCGGACTGGGTGGTCTTCTTCCGAGAGATTTTCGGCGTGGGAGGCGTGGTCCCGCGGCTATTTCCGCCCGGCAGGCAACGAGACGCCTTCGAAAAAAGCGCCGAGTACGGCCAGATTCAAGAAATGCTCGCCGAGCTGCGGCGAATCGGACCGCTGCAGATCGAGGTCGAGGACCGGGAGCCGATGCGGATGATCACCGTCCGCCTCCCCCGCAGCATGCACGAGGCGCTGCGGAGCGAGGCCGCCGCCTACCGGACCAGCATGAACAAGCTCTGCATCGCGAAGCTGGTGCGGGCCCTCGATGAGTTGCAAGGAGCGGAAGAAGAGTTGATCGACGAAATCGACGTGGAGGAATGACTGCCTCGGCAGCGGTGAAGCGCTTTACCGATCGCTGCGGCGCGTGCGGTTGAAGAACCGCCGCAGCAACCCCTGGCGGCGAGCACCCTCCGCTTCCTCATCGTCGCCGCTTTCTTCTTCCGGCGGAGGAGGCGGAAGGGCGTCGCCGCTGAATTCGGCCGCCTCATCCATCCGGCGATCGTTGCTCGTGGACGACCGTTCGGCCATCTCCTCGCGCGCCGCTCTTCGGGCGGCGCGGCGCTCGCGAATACGGGCCACCGTATCGCCCAACACGTCCGCTACGTTTTCTCCCACGTTCCGTGCCAGCGGGAGCACTTCCTCGGCCAGCTCGGCGACGCTGTCGCCCGCTTTGTCCCCGGCCGAACTCGGCCCATCGGGCGTCTCCCGCAACAGCTCGGCGATCTGGCGCACCACGGTCGTTTCGGGAACGAGTGAAACCGTCGGCTCATCCAGCGTGCCGCCGACCGCCAGCTTGAGCGTCTTGCCTGAGAGTCGCTGGGCGATCGGACCGCTGAACGCCATATCCAGGGCGATGGGGACCTCGACCCGCAGGTCCAACGTGCGGTCCAGGCCGACCGTGCCCGACGTGCGGAACAGGAGCGAGGGATTGATTTCCGGCAGCCCGAACGCGAGTCCCTCGTGATAGACGCGGCGGTCCCGCAGTTTGAACTGCACCTGCGACTCCTCCGCCAGCCGCACCCGCGACGGCGTCTGGACCTCGAACAAGGACGCCACCTTGGCCGCAATCTCCTGCAGGATCGGGTTCCGCAGCCCGGTTTCGACCGAGTGCAGCGTCAGCTCGCCGCCGGCGAGCGCGGTCGGCGAAGGCCCGACCACCTCCGCCCGGTTGAGCGGCAGACGCAGCTCGTCCACCTGCAGCGACACGTTCCCCTCGACCCACGCGGCCGAGGCGAGGATCGGCGCGATCAGCTCCAAGCCGTTGCGGCACATCTCCGGCGTAAGCGGCTTGTGATCCAACGGCTGGAATGGCTCGACGATGAGCCAGCGGGTGTCGTCCATGTAGCGCACGCGGGCGGAGACATCCACGCCGCTCACATCCACCAGGGCGTCATCCACCCCGGTGCGATAAAGGCGGAGCGCGGCGCGGTTCACGTCGGCGATCAACTCGGGCTTGCGGGCCGGCTCGGCGCCCAGCGCCGGGTCGTCACCCGGAGGCGGACCGATGCCTTCGAAGTTCCAGCCTTCCTCGGAGGCGATCAGCGTTATTTCCGGCTGCTCGACGAGGAAGCGCCCCAGGTTTTCCCCGGAGAGGGCCAGCTCCCACAACGGCCGCTCGGCGCGGATGCGGTCTACATTCAAGAGCGGCTCGCCGTCGAGGGACTCCACGCGTACGTCGCGCAGCTCCAGCGGCGTGAACCAGCCGAAGGAGGCGCCGCCGACCTCGGCCCGCACGTTCTGCCGCTCCGCCACCGCATCGACAATGCGGTCCCGCACCGGCGTCACTTCGGCGACGTACGGAGCAGCCGCCACAAGCACGAGCAGCAGCACCGCGATGCTGAAAAGCCATCGCCGCCAGCGGCGCTTTGTGGGTTTCGGGTTACGAGAGGCGTCGGAGGGGGAAACGACGGGGCGGGGCATAAGCAAAGCGTTTCCATGAGTGGGGAACGGGCGGGCACTAGCAGTATTATACGAGAAGTACCGCTAATCGTTCACAAAACCCGGCTCTTTTTGCTAATCCCCCCTCGTTTCTCAGCCGAACTCTCTGCGCGCCGGCGAAGGAAGACTCGCGAAGGAGGCCGATTTGCTATGGTCCCGTAATTAGCTCCACTTCGCTCACGAGGAGAGAATGGTCCGAGCCTTTGCCGGCGATGATGCGACTTTCCCGTGTGCGAAACGCCGCGCAGTGGAACACGTAGTCAATCCGCAGTGCGGCTGTGCCGTACCTGGTCGGCCATCGCCACGTGGAATGAAGCTCGGGCTCGTCATGGACCGCGGCGAAGCTGTCGGTGAAGCCGCGCTCGACCAGCAACGATGGCGCCTGGAAGTGCGAGGCGCTATTGAAGTCGCCGGCGATGATTGTCGGCTTGTCCCCGTCGAGGCGCGCCACCACGGCTTCGATTTCTTTGCGGTGCATCTGCTCGGCCGCCTCGAAAGCCGCCATTACCGAGAGGAGATTTGCCGGTTCTTCGCTTCTTGGAAGCATCACCGGCTGCAAGTGAACATTAGCGACTTGGATCACGCGGTCACCGTCCCGCACGTCGAGCAGGCAGAAGCCGAACAATCCGTGCTCGGCAGGCACGAATCGCTCGCGCACGACGGGGAGCGACGAGAGAACGCCGAATCCGCCCGCGGGAATGGGATGCACCGAGCCGTAGAAACGGATTTCCGGGTAACACGCGGCGAACTCATGCCGCATTGCGCCATGCGCAAAATGATACGTGAGCTGATTGTGCGTTCGTCTCTTGGAGACAGACAACGTCGGCATCGGCCCGGCGGATCAACTCCACCACTTCCTCAAGCCGGAGATTGGCCCAGTTGATGTTGTAGGTCGCGATGCGAAGAGGCTGGGCCTTTGCGGCCGGGAACTCGTCCCCCTGGACGGACGCCTCCGCCACGATGCGGGGCCGCGGCGGCGGACGGGCCTCGGGTCGAGATGAGGATTCGCGGCGCAAGCACCCCAGCGCGGCCAGTAGGAGCCACGCCGGAATCGTCGCGCCCGCAAAACCATGTAACCACGCCATCCTTTCAAGATAGCGGCACGCCGAACGACGAAGCAAATCGGGCGCGACCCTTCGAGGCGCCGCCGGCGTGAAGCGGCTGCCCGATTACTCGTCCAGCTCCAGCCGCTCTTTGGGATCTTTGAGGCTGTCGCCGAGTTTCCCCAGGGCCTCGGTTTCGATTTGGCGGACGCGTTCGCGGGTGAGGCCTAGTTGCTCGCCGATCTCTTTGAGCGTGTGGGGCTCCATGCCGCCCAGGCCGAAACGCATGCGGAGGACGGTGCGCTCGCGGTCGTCCATCGTCTCCAGCATCCGCAGCACGTGCTTGAGGGCGTCGTGCTCCAGCATCTCGTCCTCGGGACTCTTCAGGCGTTCATCCTCAATCATCTCGCCCAGCGACCACCCGGCCTCGGCCTGGTCGGTCTGCGGGGTGGAGTTGTAGATGCGAATGGCCTTCTTGATGATTGGCAGCTTCTTCTTGGGCAGCCCGAGCACGCGGGCGATTTCCTCCGGCGTGGGCGTGCGTCCCAGCTCTTCTTGCAGCCGGGCGCTGGCCCGGCGCCACTTCGAGAGCAGCTCCACCATGTAGGCGGGGATGCGGATCGTCTTGGCCGAGTTGATCAGCGCCCGCTTGATCGATTGCTTGATCCAGTAGCTGGCGTAGGTGCTGAAGCGGGTTCCCATCCGCGGGTCGAAGCCTTCCACCGCCCTGAGCAGGCCGAGGTTTCCTTCCTCGATGAGGTCCTGCAAGCCCAGCCCCTTGCCGGTGTAGCCGCGGGCGATGTTCACCACCAGCCGCAGGTTCGCCCGCACCATGCGATCGCGGGCGCGCACGTCTCCCTGGGCAATGGCGTCGGCGAGCATCTGCTCGTCTTCGGCGGTGAGGAGGGCGGTTTCGTTGATCTCCCGCAAGTACGTTTCCAGCGGCGTTTGCACGGCCGAGCCGCGGCGGGCGCCCCGGGCCCGGCTCAGTTCGTCCAGTTCCTGTTCGGGTTGTGTTTTGGTCGAAGCCATCAACGGTCGGTTCCCCCCGAGAAAGTGATGCCAGCGCGAAGAGCTACGATGCGTATCGACGTTCCGCCGCCCGAGCCTGCACGCGGGGCAAACTTTGTGGTCTTGGGATGAATGTTCGCTCGCTTCGGGCGGTAACAATCACGCCGTCCCCAAGGACAAGACGAGCGCTGGGGGCGGGTTGTTCGGCGGCGAGCGGCGATTCATTGGAAGAAACCGCCGAGGCGAATCGTTTGTGCCGAAGATTCGCGTTGCGCGGGCGGCGTGCGCAGCTTGACTCTCTGAGTCGAGCGTTGACGACGGCAAGCCTGCTCGACTTAGAGAGTCGAGCTACGTATTCGACTCCGCGTCGGCTTTTTGGAAGACGGCGAACGCTGCTCGACTCAGAGAGTCAAGCTACTGGCGGGGCGTGATCTCGACCTTCAAGCCGTCAACCCACATTTTGTGCTCGTCGGTGTAGTAGAGGTAGGCGCGGCTGGCGGGGGCGGTGTAGGTCCCGGGGATTGCGGCGATCAGGCTTAGCGGAAGCTCGACGCGCTCTTCGGGGCCCAGCGACCGCCAGTAGAGCACCACTTCGCGGCCTTTGACTTCGTAGGCGGCGATGCGGCCGGCCTCGACCAGCTCCTTAAGCTGATCGTGGCGGACTTCCAGGCCGCCGGGAATGCCGGCGATCGCCAGCGGCGTGGGAATCGCTTCGTCCGACTGGTTCACGACGACGACGTTCGCCTCTGTCGCGGCGCCTTCATCGATCTGCTCGTCGGCAAGCTTCGTCTCCAGGTGGAGTTGGCACTCTTCGGAAGAGTTCGGCTTGAGGCTGTAGTAATCGACCGCAAAGGAGTACGGCATCGGCGAGCCGCCATTCATGCTGATCTGCAGGGAATGCGCGCCGGGCGAGAGCAGCTCGGCGATGTTGGCCTGCTCGATGGCGCCTTGCGTGTCGGCGGCGAAGGGGATCGGCTCGCCGACCGGCTCGTCATCGACGAACACTTCCAGCGTTCCCGGCGCCTTGGGCGTGGCGCGGGAGGCGTCGTAGGCGACGATCGCCCGCAAGGCCAGCACCGTGGACTGCGTCGAGCCGAAGCGTCCCGCCTTGCAGACCTCGGCCAGGTACTTGATCGCCCGCTCGACGTTCTCCGTGTATCGCGAATTGGAGAGCCAGGCGGTGGCGGCCAGGGCGGTTGTCTCGATGGTGAGCGCTTCGCCGCCGCTGCCGACCACCGATTGCGTGGCGCCGCTGAGCGAGCCGTCTTCCTGCTGCGAGCCGGTGAGCTTATCGAGGAGGTGATTCAAACCTTCCTCGTCTCCCGCCTTCGCCAGCACGTTGGCCGCCAGCGCGACCGCGTAGGTGTTCTGCGATTTCTCCCCCGCGTCGCGGACCCACTGCACCTCGGTCGCCAGGTCGGCGTCGATGCCGGCTTCCAGCAAGGCCCAGGTGTTGTAGGTGTTGGCGCACTCGGGGTCGGTGACCCAGGTGTGCAGCGTGTGGGTCTTCCGCTCGTAGCCGCCTTTGCCGTCGCGCTGGTCGAGCATCCACTCGCGGGTCCGCTTGAGCATCGCGGGATCGACGTAGCGGACCTCGCTCATATCGCTGAACTCCAACAGCCCGTAGGCAGTGAGCGCGTCGTGGCCGGGATCGCCGCCGAACCACTCAAAGCCGCCGCTGGGGGACTCGAATCCCAAGAGCCGTTTGTAGCCGGTTTCGAGGATTCCGGCGCTGCGTTCGATGAGCGACGCATCGACTCCCTGGTGCGACATGAAGTACTGCTGCGCCATCACCAGCGGGTACACCGTGGAGCTGGTCTGCTCGAAGCAGCCGTACGGCTCCTGGATCAGCCGCTCCAGCGCCTCGGTCATGCTGGCCAACGGCGTGGGATAGACCACGATGCGGGTCTTGACCGTACCCGGCACGACCGACTCGGGAATCTCGATCGCGTGCAGCACGGTATCGCCGGGACCAATCATGCCGCCTTTGCCGACTTCGATCGGAAAACCGCGCGGCACGACGCGGAGCGTGCGGGTCACCTGGTCCGCATACGGTCCGGCATTCGCGGACAAGGTCAAGTCAGCGTTCCCTTGGAACTTGCCGACGCGGATGGCGAGCATCTGCCGCAGCCGCTCTCCGGCGGGAATCGACAAGCGGCCTTCATGCTCATCGCTCCCTTGGGCCGAATGGGCCGCGACCCGCCACTGCACGTTGCTGAGCGGCGCGTCGGTGGCGTTCACCAGGCCGATCGGAATTCGGACGTGATCGCCGGTGGTCACCTCCAGCGGCATCTTCGGCTCGAGGTAGAACGGCTCGACAGATTCGATGACGAGCGTGCCTTCGCCGAGGGCGCCGGCAGCGGAGAATGCGTCGGCGGCGACTTGGAAACTGGTGACCGAGTCGTTCAGGCCGAACCCGAACGTCGCCTTGCCGTTCTCATCGGTGCGCAGTCCGGCGTGCCAGAAGAGGGTCTCGGTGAAGTCGCGGCGTTCGCCCGTCTGCCGGGCCGGCCGCACTTCGTGGGCGTAGACGCGGACCATGACGAAGTCGTCGCTGAGGGGCTCAGCCTGCTCGCCGGAGGCGATCGCGTCGGCCAGTTCCAGCTCGGCGTGCTTTTTCAGAGCTTGCCGCAATTGACCGACCGCCTCCCCTTGGGACCGCGCGTCGGCGCGCAGCCGTTCGGCGACTTCTTCCCGGGCACGAGGCCCCTCGGCGAGCGGCGCCTGGCCGTCGTTCTGATCGGGCGCGGGAACGGCGAAGTCGTTCGCCCTGGCCTGTTTGTCATCGAGGGCGAGCGCCTCGACGGGGGGCGCTGCCGCTTCCGCCGGAGCGGCTTCCACTTGCGGCGCGAGCAACGGCGCCGGCGCCGCGGCCGGCGGCGGCGGAGCCCCGCCGAAGCGACGCCACTTTGCTTCATCGCGCTCGGACACAATCCGCAGCGCCAGCGCCCGGCGGGCGTGGTCGCCATGCTCCTCCAGGGCCTTCGCCAGGTCCACCACCGCGAATCGCCGCCATCCCTGCACGCCGAGCAAGAGATCGACCGCCAGCGGCGCCTGCTCATTCTCAGGATCGAAATACACGTGTGCGTCGGCCAGGTCCTCGACCTCGTTCTCCAAAAGCACCATCACCGGCAGCCGCGGCGGCTGGTCGCGCTTGTCGAGCATCTCCAGCACGCTCTCGTCGGTCACCGTCACCCCGACAACGGCCGAAGTGGGCTTCCCATCGGCGTCGGCAGTTTCGACCGTAATCTGCGCTTTGCCGCCGGGGACGTACTGCTCCTTGTCGGCGGATAGTTTGACGTGCACCGACTTCGCCGGCTGACGGAACACGAGCCGCTCGGCGAGTGGGCGGCCCTCGGCATTCCACACGGTGGCGATCAGCACGCCGTCCGCGTCGCCCGGCGCCAACGCGATTTCCTGCGGCTCGCCGCTGTCCAGCTTCAACGTCTTCGCCGCCACTTCCTTCTCGCGTTGACGGAGCGTGACGGTGTACTGGCCCGCGGGAGCGGCGCCGACGGACAACTTCACCTCGCCGCCGGCGGGCGACACGTTTTCGACGGACGAGATCACCGCTCCGGACTCCTTCGCCTCCGGAACCGGGTACGTCGTCTTGATCCCGGAAGGCTCCGTGATCCGCAACTCGTACTTCTTCCCGGCTTCGGGCGTGAACGTGAACCGCCCGCGGCCTTCATGCTCGCTGCGGAATTCGGCGACCTGGTTTCCGGCGCCATCGACGACGATCCCCGCGAGGTCCGCCGGATCGCCGTAGGGGGTGAAGGCCTCGAAGTAGACGCGGCCGGGCAATCCCGCCACCAGTTCGCTCCCTTCGGGATACATCGTCAGATCGACCGTCTGCAGCAGGATGGGAATGGTCTTGCTGGCGGTCTCCACCACGCCGCCGTCTTCGATCACCATCGCCAGCGTCCCTTCGCCCCTAGCGATTTCGGCCGGAAGCTCGAAGCGAACGTTCGCATCGCCGTCGTCATTCACCTTTGCCGGTCCGCGGAACACCTCTTGCCCATCGACGCGGGCGATCACCGTCACCGGGGCGCCGGCGGGGACGCCCCCTTCGGCCCGCTCCACGTGCAGCGTAGCGACCACCGTATCTCCCGCGCCGTAGCCGTCGCGGAGGAACTCGATCTGGCTCTTGAGCCGCGGCGCCCGGTATGCCCGGATGTCGAACTTCCGCTCGGCCGGCGTGAAGCCGTGCCAAGGATAGGTGACGTGGATCGTGTATTCGCCGCCGGGCTGCTCCTCCGGCACATCCCACTGGAACCCCAGAACGCTGTCCTGGCTCGCGGCCGAACCGGACGCGACGACGTCTCCCTTGGGACCCTTAATTTCGATGACGGCATTCGCCTCGGCGCCGGTTTCCACCGGTTTGCGGCTGGCGTGGTGCAACAGAACGCCGCGGACAAAGATCGTCTCGCCCGGCCGGTAGAGCGGCTTGTCGGTGCTGAGAAACGTGAGGTATCGCTCCTCCCCGCCGAGGTCGGCCGTGGCGACGGTCTTGCGTTCCGGGCCGGCATTCTCGGGCGCGGCCTCCTCGGCGACGCTCCCTCGCCACAACATAAGGCCGAAAGCGGCGAGGGCCAAAGCTAATCCTGCACGTCGCAGCACCATGGAAGACATCGCACGCCTCCTTTTTCAACGGCAATCGAGTCGGTCCGCCAGCATGAGAGTATAGACGAGCCGGCGGGGAGGATGGTTTTGGGCAAAGTCGTGGACGGCGTCGCGTTGCGAGTGCTTATCCGCGACTACTATATTGAGTGGTTCCTGATTCAACACGATTCTTTCCGGGAGACGCAGACGCATGATGCGATACGTGTGGTCGATGGTGCTGGCGGTAGCGGGATTCGCATCGCTGGTTTCCGCCGAGACAAACTGGCCGCGGTGGCGGGGACCGGCCGGGACGGGGCACACCGATGCGAAGCTGCCCGTCGAGTGGGGGCGGGAGGCGGTTCGTTGGCAGGTCGAGCTCCCGGGCGTGGGGCAGTCGTCGCCGGTGGTATGGGAGGATCGTATCTTCCTGACCTCCGCCTCGGATGACGGCCTGACGCGAATGGTGTTCTGCCTGTCGCGGGACAACGGCGCCCTCTTATGGAAGCAGGAGATCGCCGCGTCCAGCGCTGAGCCGCTGCACAAGATGAACACCTTCGCGTCCGCGACCTGCGCCACCGACGGCGAGGTGGTGGCGGCGTTCTTCGGCCGGGGCGGGCTGCACGCCTTCACGCTCGACGGCAAGAAGCTTTGGTCCCGGGACTTCGGCGCCTTCGAGGGGCCGTGGGGAACCGGCGCCTCGCCCGTGATCGTCGATAATCTGGTGATCCAGAATTGCGACGCCGACAACGCCGCGTATCTAGTCGCCGTCGATAAATGGACCGGCGAAACGGTTTGGCGCACCCCGCGGGATGTCTTCCGTGGCTGGAGCACGCCGGTCCTGGTGGAAGTGAACGGCGCGCCGCAGTTGATCATGAACGGGCACACCGGCATTGCGGCGTACGATCCGGTGACCGGCGAGCAGTGCTGGCTCGCGCCGGGCGATCGCGGCCGCGGCACGCCGACGGTGGCGCCGTACCAGGACCTGGTGATCGCCGTCGGCGGACGGCCGGGCGATATGTGGGCGGTGCGTCCCGCCGAGTGCTCGGGGGAAAAGATCGACGAGGTGTGGCGGACGAAGCGAATCGGCGGCCGCGACCTGCCGTCGCCGATCGTGGTGGGCGACACGCTGTTCGTCGTGTCGATGCAGGGCGTCGCCTCGTCGTATGAAGCGGCGACCGGAAAGCTGCTCTCGCGGGCGCGATTGGGCGGGAACTTTTCGGCCTCGCCGATCGCCGCCGGCGGCAAGATTTACCTTCCCAGCGAGGAAGGCGAAATCCTGGTGATCGAGGCCGGCGACCAGATCAACGTGATCGCCCGCAACCCGGTGGACGCCGGCAACGATGAGATCTTTCGCGCCTCGCTGGCCGTGCACCGAGGGCAGTTGCTCTGCCGCAGCGATCGCCGCCTGTACTGCATTGGAAGCCGCCCGTGAAGCGTTGGATCTTTCTCGACCCGCTCAACCCGCAGGAGGCTGCCTATCGGGCGGAGATGCTGCGGCGGATCAACGCCTGGTGGAGCGAGTTCTCCGGCAAGACGGATGAGATCGACAATCTCTTTCACGGCCAGGCGGACTGGGACCTGGCCGAGTGGATGCAGCAACATCTTCAGGCGATCGACGAGTCGCTGATGTGGGAGTTCGGCCCAGCGGTAAGGGGCGAGGGACACCGGCTAGTGATCACTCCCGAAGCTCAACGTTACCTTCGCCCTCTCACGGGCGCCGTGCTCTCGAAGGCGCCGCACATCGATGGCTGGGAGTTCTACGGTTATCGGCTTCCGGAATCCGAGGAAATGGCGCTGCAATCAGTCGAGGGACGCACGGGAGGCGACATCGCGGGAGCAATGGTGCAGGCGGAGATCGGCGAGTCGGGACGAGTCGATCTCTTGTTCTGTCTGCCTCACTGCACGGACCCGGACAACGAGGAGCAACTATCGCACGCCTTCATCGGCGCCGAGTCGCTGCTGGGAGAGCAGGTGCTCGACCAGTGGATCGGCGTCATCGAAATCGAGCCGCTGTCGAAAGGCGGGTTGTTGAGCAAGTTGCGGCGCAAGAGACAAAAGGCCGACCCGGCGAAGCTCGTGGCGCTGGGGCAGCTTCGGTCGCGGGTCGAGTCCCTCGTCAGCCAGCTTGTCGAGCAGTTGCCGGCGGCGCCGTGTCACGCCTTCGTCCAAGACGCCGCCTGGACGGGATACGAGCTGCAATCCGTGGAGGCCGACGATTACCCCCGGCGCGAGGATCTGTTGGTGGCGATCACCGCCCGGCCGGATGTATTCGAGGCGTCCGGCGGCGGAGCGGCGTTTTTCTCGGCGTGCTATTCGCGTTGCGACGAGAAATTTTGCTATGTGAAGCTCGATCGCTCCGACGCGGACGACGGCGAAAAGTATCTCGACCGGGCGCCGCTGGAGGACGCGATCAACGAGCGCCTGGCGTCGGCGAAGCTCGGCTGCGTAATAGGCGGCGGGACCGGCGTTCGCTACTCCTACAGCGACCTGGCATTGACCGACCTGCAGCGCGGCGTGGCCGCAGTGCGCGAGACGCTCCGCGAGCGGAATGTTCCTCTACGAACGTGGATTCGATTCTTCGATGATGAACTGGCCGCCGAGTGGGTCGGCATTCACGGCGACGCCCCCCCGCCGCCGGAATGAGGGAGCTGGTTGATCGTCTCGACGACAGTTGTTTAAACGAGTATCATGGAGTTTTCGACCCGCCCCTCGTTGCAAGTCGCAGGAATTCCCACCGTGCTACCCGCTTCTTCCGCGTCGCATCCGGATGTTGTCGTCATCGGCGGCGGACCCGCCGGCTCGGCGGTTTCGACCCTCATCGCCCAAGCGGGCTATCGCGTGGAGTTGTTCGAGCGGGAGCACTTTCCGCGGTTCCATATCGGCGAATCGCTCATCCCCGAAACGTACTGGACGCTTCGCCGGCTGAACATGCTCGACAAGATGCGGGGAAGCCGCTTCACGAAGAAGTACAGCGTGCAGTTTGTGAACCAGCGCGGGAAGCTCTCCGAGCCGTTCTATTTCGTCGATCATAAGCCCCACGAGTCGTCTCAGACGTGGCAGGTCCGGCGAAGCGAGTTCGATCACCTGCTGCTGGAGAACGCCCGCGAACACGGCGTTCACGTCCATGAGGGGGCCCGCGTGCTGGAGGTGCTGTTCGAGGGGGACGGCGCCGCCGGGGTGCGGGTCAAGTGCGAGGACGAGCCGGAGCGGGAAGTGCGGGCGAAGGTGGTCATCGACGCCAGCGGGCAAAGCTCGATGGTGATGGATCGGCTCGGACTGCGGGAGTGGGACCCGGTGCTCAAGAAGGCGGCCATCTGGACGTACTGGAAGGGCGCCCATCGCGACACGGGGCGCGACGAGGGAACTACCGTCGTCATTCAGACGGAGGGGAAGCACGGCTGGTTCTGGTATATCCCGCTCCACGACGACATCGTCAGCGTCGGCGTCGTGGCCGGTTATGATTACCTCTTCCAGAACCGGAGTTCCAAGGACTTCGAGGACATTTACTTCGAAGAAGTCGCCCGCTGTCCCGGCGTGCAGCCGCGGCTCAAAGACGCCACGCGGTGCGATATCTTTCGCGCGCAAAAGGAGTATTCCTACAAGGCCAAAAAGGCCGCCGGAAATGGATGGGTGCTGGTGGGAGACGCGTTCGGCTTCCTCGATCCGCTCTACTCCTCGGGAGTGCTTCTGGCGCTCACCTCCGCCTCGATGGCGGCAGACGCCGTGACGGAGGGGTTGGCGAAAGACGATACTTCCGAGCAGCAGCTTCGCCGCTGGGAGCCGGAGTTCGTGGCGGGCATGGACCGCATGCGGCGTCTGGTGTGCGAGTTCTACGACGGCTTCAGCTTCGGCCGCTTCATCCGCCGCCACCCGGACCTCAAGGGCTACGTCACCGACGTGCTGATCGGCGACGTCTTCAAAAGCGACGTGGACATCCTCTGGCCGCTGATCGACGAAATGCGCGCCGAGCAGGCGGCGTAGCTCGGTCTGGACAACGCGGTCCGTTTCCGGTTTAACTGATTCCTCGTCTCGCGTTTCCCACTTCCTCCGACCGGCGCGGCGTCATGCGGCAGTTGTTTTTTCTTGGAATCCTGTTCTTCATTGTCGGCTCCTTAGTCGCGGCCGGGATTTTCCTGTTCGGGCGGGCGCTTTACACGTTGTATGACGACTGGCGCGAGAGTCGCGAGCTCGATGAATTGCAGGCCGAGATCGCGGCCCGGCGCCAGCAGCGAAAAGCGGCCGGCGAGGAAGAACGCGGCGAATTGTCGTGACGGCGCGGCCGCTATGACGCCGGCCCCAGCACGTCGCGCCAACGGCGCGGGACCGCATCAAAGGCCGCGAGGTAGGTCGGCTCCAGCGGGACGTTGATGTAGCGCTCCGGCGTCAGGAACAGCGGCATCTCCGGCAGGGCGTCGCCCACGCGGACGGGTTCGATGAATGCCCGCTTCGGCTCGCCCGCGGCATAGCTGGCCAGCGTCAGCCGCTGATCGGGCGGGAGTTGAAAATCGTTTTGCTTCAGCTCCGACCAGATTGCATGGTGGATTCCCTCCGGATCGCGCCGGCTGGGAGGAAAAAGATCAATCACCATCAGGTGAATGCCCGCCGTCAGCAGTTCGATGGACTTGTCGATAAACGCCCACAACGCGCGGCGGCTGCCCTTGTTGCCGGGCGAGACAATCTCGACAAACGCCACCACGCGATCGTCGCTGCTGTGCCGGATGGCGATGTGCTTGCGCTTGTGGACGTACGCTTCTGCGTCGGCGGTCGCCGTGAACCGCACCTGGGGAGGCGCGGCGGCCAGGGCGATGCCGCCATTCCGCTCGCTTGCCGAATCGCCGCCCTTGCCGTTGCCCGGCTTCGAGCGGCCTAGCTCGTACTCGAGCGTCAGCACATCCGGCCCCAAGCCGCCGGCGACCTGCTCCGCCAATGCGTAGTAGGGACTGGGGAGCAGCCCCGCATTGAGAGCGCGCTTAATCGTCGAAATCCACTCGTGGTGGAAGTCGTCAAAGATTCCCGCTTCAACTCGGGTCCAATCGTGAATCGGCATAGGACAACCTGCAGTTTGCGGTGATCGCGCGGACGACGGCATTCGACCTACGCGTCATTATAGCGTTGTTGACGGCGAACGAGCCGCGGATGATAACCGGGGAATCGAGTACTAGAT
>JAHWKS010000035.1 GCA_019347795.1 Planctomycetota bacterium
GAAGCCGCCGATGGGCTGGTTGTTCAGCTCGCGCAGGTTGCGCACCGCGCCGGGATGCGCGCCGAGCAACCCCACGTCCACGCCCGCCTCATGATCGCGCTCGCCGGCATCCACCACGATTCCCCAGTCGCGGGCGTCGGTGATCGTGTTGGAGTGAATCAGCAGTTGGCCCTGGTGGCGGGCGTGGTTTTCGTCCCCGAAGCCCATGTGGTTGATCACCAGCGTGGCGTTGGCGGAGGGGACGTTGGCCAGGACGTAATTCGCCCCGGCGTCGCCGAATAAATTGACGCGGTTGTCGGTGCTCGTGGTTCCCGTGACGGCGCCGTCGGCGTTGGCGGCCAACAGGTTGAACCTCGTCTGGGCCGAGGGGCTGTTGATGGCGTCGCGTATTTTGCGAGCAATCACGTGATCGGGCTCGCCCGGCGTGAACAAGACGCGGAGATTGCCAGGCGCCGCGTTGCCCGAGGTGCGGAACTCGAGCGTGACGCTGTCCACGCCGTCGCTGAGCTGCAGCGTGTCGCCGTTCTGGAGCTGACTGCCGGCCGGGGCAATGATGGTCGGTTCCTGCGTCAAGCGATCATTCGTGTCGATCGTGCGAGTGAGGTTCGAGTTCGGGAATCCCAATGCCGGGTCTATCTCTCCGAATTCGGAGGCCGTGCGGATCTCCAACTGATAGGCGCCCGAAGGAACCGCCGGCATGATGCCGGTGGGGGCGAACAAGCTAGGGGGGGTCAGGGGGTGATTCTCGATCGAAATGTGAACCGTGTACGAGGCGCCGGGCGGGACCGGATTGCCGGTAACGACGCCGCCGGCGCCGCCCATCGAGGGCGATTCCGCCACCGCAATGACGTACCGCCCCGCGGCTGTGAACGTGTGTTCAATGAAAGGATCCAGGTTGCTGGCGCTTCCGCCGGCGCCGACATTGCTATTGGCCGCATCGTCATTTTCCGCGAGCAGATTGCCGCTGCTGTCAAAGAGCGCGATGTGGGCGTTGAAGCCGCCGAAGAGGTCCCCGAAATCAAGATCGATGATCCCCCGGCTGCCGGGCGTATTCACAAAGAACGAGTAATAATCGAACGTTCCGTCTCCCGTGCCCGACACGGTGGTGTGCGGAATGGTCGTCGACGTGTTTTGCGTCGCATCGCCGATATTGAAGTTGAAGTTCGTCGTCCAGGCCGCAAATTCGAGGTTCTGCGCCGTAGCCAGGTCGTCGTTGGGTTCGATCTCGATTTCGACCGTGGGGTTGGCGACGCCGGTGACCAACTCCCCGCGCTCGGCGAAGCCGATGATCACGTCGTCGATGTAGGCGCCTTCGCGCGCCACCGTGCCGGTCACTTCGAACTCCAACTCCATATTGCTGCGTCCCGCGAACTGGCTAAGCGGGATGCGGGCTTGCCGCCAACTTCCGTTGTCGGCCAGCGCGATCAGGCTGGTGGTTGGGTCGGAGCTGGCGACCGGCTGTCCGTCGACCCGCACCACAAGGTCGCCCGAGGCGCCGATGTCGAGGTAGTAGTTGAAGTACAGCACGGGCAGGTCTTCCGCGGAATAACCCTCCAGGCTGAACGTGTTCGAGGTGAGCGTGCCGGGCGCGTTGGTGAACATGCTGGTGTTCCCCGCCCGCGGCGCGCGGCTGCCGTCGAATGCGGCGTTCACGCCGTGTCCGGGGTCGGTCGCGCGAGCCCCCGTGGGCTGCCAGGGGGCGTTGCCGGTTTCGTCGAACAGGTCCTGAACCACCGGCGGATCGGCCGTGGAGAAGAACGACGAAGAAATGTGATCTTCGGCGATCCGCAGCACGGTGTTTAGCGGCTCCCGCCGAGCCAGCGGCTGCGAGAAGGCCCTGGGCTCGCGAGCCTCGGTCGTAACAGCCACCACATACCGCCCCTCGGGGAACAGCGCGGCGCCGATGAACGGATCGCCGACGCGGGCCGACCCGCGCGAGAAATCATCCATGTCCTGCCCTTGCAGCGGCCCAGGCTGATCTTCGGCGATGTTCGAGTCCAGGCCGGTCAGCAGCAGACGGCCGTTCGCATCAAAGACCGACAGCGACGTGTTGGGACGCGCCAGACCGTCGGCGTAGTCCATGTCGAACACCAGCGTGCTGAACGACTCGAGAAACTGCCCTGCGGTGAGCGTGTAATCGACGTCAAAGGCGTAGAAATCCACATCGGTCGCATTGCGCAACTCACCGGCAATGGAAAACACCGACTGGTCGATCTGGAACAGGTTGCCCAGCTCCTGCGGCTTCTGGCCAGGCGCATTGGGATTGGGGAAGAAAAGATCATTAGTTTCGTCGGGGCCGCCGGGAATCTCTTCAGGTATTTCGTTCTCACGCGCCTCGGAGACGGCCGATTCGTCTTCGCCGAACTCACCCACCAACGGCGAATGGCCCGGCAGTCCGTAGGCTTCGACGCCGTGCAGCGCGTAGCGGATATCGGCGTAACGCACGGTGGAGCCGGCGAATTCGTCGCGCTCGCGCATGCGAATCTGAAGCTGATACACGCCCGAGGTCAGACCGTCGGTCAACCGCGCCGGATCTTGCGAGCCCGGATCGTCCGGCGCATCGCTCGACAGGAGGTTGCTGCTCCGCACGCGGATGTGATAGGGGCTGCGGGAGCCGGGGGAGCCGGGCAGCTTGATCCGCATGCCCGCGTCGCGGGGGTTGACGCCGAAGAAGTCTTTGGGTTGGCCCGACTGATGCTTCGGCTGATAGACGTTAGGCTGTTTTTGAAGCTGGTTGACGTGCCCGTCCGGAATCGCAGGCGAATTGAATAGTAGATTGGAATCCTGCGTTTCGTCGAACGAGTTGTTCGACTGCGCCAGCAGATTGCCGCTGCCGTCGAGCACTTCGACGACCGCATCCAGCGCGATGGTGCTGCGGTCGATGTCGAGCCAGACTTCCGTGCCCCCTTCGGCGGTGAAGGTGTAAACGTCCACGTCGCCCGGCGTGTTCACGAAGCCGTGGATGAGGAAGCCCAGCCGCAGGTTCTCGTCGCCGGCGAACTCGCCGGGCGCCAGGTCGCCGATGTCCTGGCCGCTGGCGATCGTAGCATTGGAGCCAGGCGCGGTGGCGCCGGCGGGCTCCTGCTCGAGAATCACCTCGATGTTGCGATCGTAGCTGTACTGGTCGAGCAGAACGCTCCGCCAGTCGTTCGGCCGCGGCGCCGTGTTGAAGCCGTCGTTGTTGGTGTCGGTCTGGGCCGAGCCGTCCGGCTGCAGACCGGCGCCGACGGTATCGTCGCGCAGCGAGGTCATCACCACCGGGAAGCCGGGCCGCCCCAGCACGTGAATGGCGCCGCCGATGCGGTCGCGGATCTCCAGCGGCCGGCCTGTGGCGGTGATCCCCGCACCGAATACCTCGCGGCGGAAGGGCTCGTTTAAGCCGTTGATCTTGTTAAAGTTATCTCCTTCTCCCCACAGCTTGACCACCAGGCTTTCGGTGGGGCCGCTTTCCAGCCGCAGCCCGCCCAGCGTGTGGAAATCGGGAACGATGACCTCGTCATAACGACGCTCCACGCCGCGCAGGTCGAACTGGCCGCCGGCCGTCCCGCCGTTGTCAAATTGTCCCGTCAACACGTGGACGATGTCGGTGTCGTCCCAGACTCCCTCGGTCGACAACACGTCGCCCCGCACGACCATGCCGTTGATGCCGTTGTTGGCAAGCCGATTGCCGCGCACCAGCGGCCCTTGATTGTCGTCGTAGCGGGTGATCCGACCCAGCATGCCGGTCGAGCGGCCGATGTCGGGCTGCAGGTCCGGTCCGAGGGAGTTGACGCTGATGGTGATCGCCGCCTGCTCGTTGGTCGGCGAGGCCCCGACGGTTCGTGGGGCGCCGAAGCCGTTGCGGATGATGTTGTTGACCAGGATCGGCTGCGCGCCGCGTACGAAGATCGTCGCCGGCAGGTTGAATCCCCGGCCGAACCGCTCGGTCGGCCCCTGCCCGCTCACGCCGTCGGCATTGTTCTCGATAATGCTGTTGGCGATCCGCACGTCGGCCTGGTGAACTTCGATGACGTTGAAGCCCCGGAACGTGCCCTCCACCCGGGTCACGCCGCCGCCGTAGGCGACCACGGCCCGGTCGATATCGGCCGTGCTGACGTGCCCGAAATAGAGGCCGCCCCAGTCGCCGGCCCTGGGCGCCGACTCGTTGGGGCCGTCGTCGCCGTTGGTGTCGAACGTGCCGCCGGCGCCGAAGCGGTCGTCGAGCTTGGAGGTCATCACGACCTCTTGGCCCACGAGCCCTTCGGCGATCAGTTGGCTGCCGAAGCGGGCCTCAATCCGGGCCCCTTCCAGCTTCACCACCATGCTCGGGTCGATCCGCAGCCGGGCGCTGAGGCGCGGGCGGACCACGCCCAGCAAGAGCGGATTCAACTCATCGCCGGTGAACGAGCCGTCGTCCTCGAACGTGTCGGCGTTCGCCGGGAGGTCGCTCGGCGTCGCGAGCACGTAAGGTCCGTCGCCGGCGGCGTTGCTGCGGTAAATGCGCTTCGTGAAGCCGGCCGGCGCCTCGGGGAGGTTGTCGAGCCGAATGGTCTGTTGGGGCATCATCGTGATCGGATCCGTGCCGAGCTCCAACTCGCTGGTGGGATCCGAGGCCGGCCCTTCTTTGCCGGCGGAATCGACAAACACGATGCGGTAGTTGTACTCGCCGCCCTGGGTGAGCTGCCCGCCCGCCATCGGCGTCAGCGTCACATCGCTGGAGGACGGCGCGTCGTTCTGGAGCTCCGCGCCGGTGCGGGCGCCCGTGTCTACGAAGCTGCCTTGCGTAGCATTCAGTTCACCAGCCAAACGATACGGACCCGCGCCGCCGGGCGAGCTGCGGTAAATCCTGCGCGAGACGAAGTTTCCGGAGACCGACGGCAGGTTCGAGAGCCGAATCGACCCTTCGCCGTCGTCGGCGCCGGCGATCGTGACGTCGTCGGTCGCTTCGGAGGGCCTCCCCTCGACCCCGTCGCGGTCAACGAAGACGATCTTGTAGTTGTACGTGCCGGCCGCGAGGGCGCCGCCTGGACGTCCTTCCAGAGTGACCAGGTTCGCCGAGGGGCGGCCGACCTCGAGCGTTGGACCGCCGGGGGTGCTTTGAATGGCGAAGTTTTCGGCGATGAAGTGGACGACGTCCGAATCGTCGAAACGCCCGGCCACGCGCAGCGGGGGAAGAGCGCTGCCCGCCGGCGTATTGATCTTCACGAACAGCCCGTTGATCGAGTTGTTCACCAGCCGGTTGCCGTGGATGTCGGGTCCGATCCGCGTGTAGTCGGAGGTGAACGAGGCGCCCAACTGCTGCTGCGGCGAGTGGAAGTTTGTTTCCGCGAAGCTGTTCGGGTCGGCCGCCATGGCCGCGTCCGCGCTGCGGGTGATCGAGTTGTACGAGATGGTGGGCCGCATCTCGTTGATCTGGATCGGATTGACGACCTGCTGGTTGCCGTCGATGATCACGTTGCCGCCGCCGCCATAGCGGATATCGGCTTGATTGACGATGTTGAGGAAGATGCCTTCGCGCTCGAGGTTGAATCGGGCCTCGGCGTTGTCGAGGTCGGCCCGAATGACGATGCCGCCCCAATCGCCGGCGGCGGGGGTGGTGGTGGAGGGCAAGGTGTCTCGGCCGATCGTCTCGTCGAACCACGAGGTGAAGAAGACGCTTCCCGGCTCGACCGCTCCGGCGGGCGAGAGGAGGAGCTGCCCCGGCACGATGGCGCCGGTGGACGTATCGAATCCGTCGTCGATCAAACGAGGGGCGCCCAGCACCTGCAGCGCGCCTCCGCTGCGGTCCACCGTGAGCGTGGAGCTGCCGACGCCGATGCGCGAGCTGCGCATCTTGAAGACGGCCGCCCGGTCGACCATGACCGTTACGCCTTTGGGCACGGCCATGGTCGAGCCGTCTTGCAGCGCCTGGCCCCCCCCCTGGTTGCTGATGCCGATCTCGTAGGCGAAGTTGTCGCCCTCGGTCTCCAGGCGGCCGTCGGCGCCGCCGTTGCCCACGATACGAACGATATCGCCCGGCTTGGCGTTGAGGAACGCCTCCGGAATCGTCTGGTAGGGCCGGAGGAGCGAGCCGTCGCGTCCTCCCGTCTTGGGCGTCTTGTCGACAAAGATCGTCCGCGGCGCCAGCAGGTTGCTAGGGTTGGTCAACTGCTGCGTCTGGAACCAGAAGTTATGGACGCCGCCGGGCACTCCGTCGGCGTCGCCGTCCAGCCGCGTGCCCGGCAAGTCGAGGAAGGGGGGAATCTCGGGCGGGTCCTCGCGGTTCACGGAATTGAGCGGATCGACCGTGAAGCTACGGTCCACGTCGCGGATGATGTCGTTCTCATCCACCTCGGGCCGCAGCGTCAGCCGCAGCTCGTAGTCGCCCTGGCTGGCGCCGCCGACGCCGGTGTCTTCGATGGTCGGATCGTAGCTCTCGTTTCCGCTGGCGCTGACGCCGATATAGTAGACGCCGCTGCCCAGCTCCATCTCCAGGTATGAGTCCTGGCTGAAGTAGTTGTCGTTGCGGGAAATCTGCTCGCGCACCACGCCGCCGCGCAAGTTGAGCGGCGAGTAATTGATCGTCGGCGCCGAGACGTTGGTGTCGGGAGAGCCGGATTCAATCCTCGCCTCTACCAGCGCGCCGGCTTCGGCGCTGCCGTTGATGGCGTCCACGACTTCCTGCGCCGTCGTCGCCCGGTTCCCCGCCGTGTTGAACTCAATCGTGATCGTATCGCCCGAGACGCTCACCTGCGGCGGGGCGGACTGGGAATTATCCTTCGTCACCACCACCGAAATATCGTTGCCGGCCGCGCCCGTCTCGCGAGCCGTGAATTGCACGCTCACCGCGCCTGCGGTGTTGAAGCTTGTGCGGACCGAGGCGTTGGCGTCAACCTGTTTGTACAGCCGCAGCATGGTGTCCAGCAGGCTCGCGTTGGGGAGCCGCTCGGCGAACGATTCGGCCGTGAACAGGGCGGCCCGCTTCTCCGCCAACAGCGCGTCGCCCAGATCGACCTCGAAGCGATACAGGTCGATGTCGTTGCTGTCGGTGCGGTGCAGATGCTGGCCGTGCAGGATATCGAAATTGCCGGGGAAGATCGGCTCCGGGACCGGCGCCCCCGGATACGCGAACGAGCTGTTGAACGCCATCAAGTTCGATGTCGGCAGATCGTCGGCCCGCCCCAGGCCGAGCATGGCCCCGATACCGATCATCGTCCGCTGGAAGAAATCGGCGCCGAAGCTGTCGTTCCACTGGAAGGAGTTGCTCAGGATCAGCATGCCGTCGTCGAAGGCGGGATCGACGCGGGCGATGAAATTGTGGCTGCCGGCGTGGTTGAGGATGTCCGCCCCCGATTGCGGCAGCGAATTGGGATCTCCGTTGACGATCGTCAACCCCAGATCGGGCGTTTCGAGGAACTGCACCCCCAGGTAGTTCCCCCACAGTTCGAACGCCTCGCGGGCCCGAACCTTTTGTTGCTCCGTGATCAGGTTCTGGAGACCCGGCGCATAGTCGGAGCGGAAGTTGTAGAAGACCGTCTCGACGCCGGGCGTATCATCGGCGCCGTTCTCGCCGAAGGCGCCGTTAATGTGCTGCGAGAACCCCCCGCCCACGTGGTCGGGAATGTCGCGGTGCCCAGGCTCGTCCTCCGAGCCCAGGAAGTCAATCGGGAAGGGCTGCGGCTCGATCGCCGACGAGATTACGATGCTCTGGTCCGTCAGAATGTCGGTAGGAGTTCCATTGATCGTGATCGTCGGATGGTCGGCCGTGTCGAAGCTCGATCCCGGATCCGTGCTGGGCTCATACGAGATCGGCGGCTGCGGCAAGGCTTCCCGCGTTCCGACTCGCAATCGATAGGTCTTGGGCAGCCCGTTGCCTGCCGGACCCAGGTTGTGCAGGTCCGCCGAGAAGGTGAGGATCGCGCGGTCCGTGTCGGCGTCGTATTCGACCGAGGTCGGCGTGAAAACCTCGTCGTCGGTGTTGTCAACCGTCTCCTTGGTAAGGATCAACTGGTAGAACTGAGGATTCTCCGCCGAGCGCGCCGTGGGATTGCCCGACGGATCATCCTCGACGAACAAATCATCCTCCGAGAAATAGACCTCGATCTGGTTACGGGCCTGATGAAGATTCCCGCTGGCGTCCCGGCGCACCGGCTGCGGAACGACCGAGAGAATCTGGGGACCAGTATCGAGATCGAAAACCAGGATGTCCCGGCTCTGCGCATCGCCGGCATTGGCCACTCCCGCGAACTGCGGCGACAGCGCGTCGGGCGGCGCGGTGGGATCGGGGTTGATCCCCCGCAGCGGCGTCACCACCGGCGGGACCGCGCTGGCGTCGGGCTGGGCGAAGACTTCAATGCGATACAGGTCGTCGGGAAGCGTCTCGGCGAAGCGATAGATGACCTCGTTCGACTCCTCGCCCAGCCCGATGAAGCCGGGGGCGATGATGACATCATCGCCCGAATCGAAGACGCCGTCGCGGCCGGCGCCGGTGATGTGAATCGCGCCGAGGGTGTTCGGGTTGATATTCACCGTCTCGTCAAAGCGGAACGTCAGCTCCCGCGGCGAAACGTCCAGCGTGCTGCCGACCTTTAACGTCACATTGCCAGTTTGGGAATCGACATCAAGGTCGGAGAGGCTGGCAGGCCGGATCAGGAGATCGCCGGTGCTCGGCTGCACTCCGGCCAGGGAGAACGTCGCCAAAAGCTGGCGAGCTTCCAGGCTCTCCAGCCGCATGGTGCGCCCGCCCTGACGCTTGGGGCGGCGCAAAACGTTGCGGCGGCTGCGTTTCTTCATGGAGCGATGGGAAGAGTTGCGGTAGGGTCGCAGGGTCATGAACCAAGTCTCAGTGTGCGTATGCGGCTGAGTCGCGCGCGAATCGGCAGGCGGACAGGACGCTGGCCGCCGACAATGGCAGCGGCAGCGTGGGTAAGAGTTGACGCATCCCAGACCGGCCCCGAAATCGGATCGCGGACGATGCTCCGCGTTGTGGCAAGTTCGATTATAGATACGGGTTGGACCGTTGCAAAGTATTAACGGGGGGCAAGTACCCTAAATCATCCAGACTTCCCAAGCCTCCAATGTTGAGGCTGGGGAGCTGGCCGATTTCGCTACCTCGCAGCAGTCGTTCCACCCCGAATCCAGGGGAGAGGTGAGGAGTAAACGGAACACTTACTTCGCTATTGGACGCGACCACGCCACAAATCGTTCCGCAGGCTTGAACAAAAATTGCCTTGTGGCGGCGCCGGATCGCGTGGATCCAGCCCACCCGGAGGTAGGGGTCGCGGGCGCCTAACGCTTCATTGACAGATGAAGCGGCAGAGGCGTAAAATGCCGGGTTTTCCTCGCCCCCACGCCCCTGATTGCGCCGCACTCGCACCGCGGGTCGGCGTTTTGCTTTTGGAGCCCCACTGTGGAAGAGGCGATTCGCAAGGCGGATGTGCTGATCGAGGCCCTGGGCTGGATCCGCCGCTTCCGCGATAAAATCACCGTCATCAAGCTCGGCGGCAGCGTGCTGGAGAACGAAGACGCTCTGCGGCACATGCTGCTAGACATCGTCTTCATGGAAACCGTGGGGATGCGCCCCGTCGTGGTCCACGGAGGAGGGGCGGCCATCAGCCGCAGCATGGCGGAAGCGGGCATCGAGCCGAAGTTCATTCACGGACGTCGCTACACCGACGACGCCACGCTGGCCATTGTGGAGAAGATCCTCGCCGGCGAGTTGAATGAGCATCTCGCCCGGCGGATCGAAGAACTCGGCGGCCGGGCGATGAATCTCAATTTTCGCACCAGCAACATCCTCTTCGGCGAGCGGCTGACGCTGCGCGGCAGGGATGGCGAAGCGATTGACCTGGGGCACGTCGGGACCGTGACCCGCGTTGACCGGGCGACGATCGAAAACCTCTGCTATGCCGGCCAAGTGCCGGTGATTCCCTCGATGTGCCTGGACGAGACGAGCGGCCAGAAGCTGAACGTCAACGCCGACACTGCCGCCACGGCCGTCGCGCAGGCCCTGGGAGCGGAGAAGCTGGTTTATCTCAGCGACGTGAACGGCGTGCGGCGCGACAAGGCGGACGCGAACTCGCTGATCCACTCGCTTACGGCGGCGGAGGCCCGGCAGTTGATCCGCGAGGGCGTGATCGACTCCGGCATGATCCCCAAGGTGGAAGCCTGCCTGGACACGCTCGATCGCGGCGTCCGAAAGGTGCACATCATCGACGGCCGCATCCGCCACTCGCTGCTTCTGGAGATTTACACCAATACCGGCGTCGGCACCGAGATCATTAAAGAGTGATGTTGGAGTTCCGCCTTCAGGCGGCTGTTTTCCTCGTCCCCGCGATTACTTGATGTTTAGAGAATCGACGAAGACACGCTAAAGCGTGAACTCCAACCGCCAACCGTTTGTCCCCCATCCATTCCATCCATCGGCCACCTCGCTATGGGAGATCCCCGTGACCACTGCTTCCGGCCTCAGCTCGGCGGAGACGGTCGACCTCTTCAAGAGGTACGTCATCCCCAACTACAACCGTTATCCGGTGAACCTGGTGCGGGGCGAAGGCTCGCATGTCTGGGACAGCGAGGGGAACCGCTACCTCGATCTCTTTCCCGGCTGGGGCTGCAACTTGCTGGGCCACTGTCCGCAGCCGCTCGTGGAGGCGGTGCAAGAGCAGGTTGCGACGCTCATCCACGCGCCCAACACCTGGCACATGGACCTGCAAGGCCGCTGGGCGCAGATGCTCTCGGAGCGGAGCTTCGACGGTCAGGCCTTCTTCTGTAACTCGGGCGCGGAGGCCAACGAGGCGGCGATCAAGCTCGCCCGGCTGCACACGCCCAAAGAGAAGTACAAGATCATCACGTTCGAAGGCGGCTTTCACGGCCGTACGCTCGCGGCCGTCACCGCCACGGCGCAGCCGAAGTATCACGAGGGCCTGGGGCCGCTCGTGGCCGGCTTTCAATACGCCCCCTTCGCCGACTTGGAGGCGGTGAAGGGCTTGGCCGATGACGAAACCTGCGCGGTACTCGTCGAGCCGGTGCAGGGGGAAGGCGGCATCCGCGTCGCCCCCGCGGCGTTCCTGCAAGGACTGCGCGAATTGTGCGACGAGCGGGGCATGCTCCTCATGTTCGACGAAGTGCAGGCCGGCTTCGGACGCACCGGCGAATGGTTCGCTTACCAGAACTTCGGCGTCACCCCGGACGTGATGACGCTGGCCAAAGCGCTCTGCGGGGGGATCGCCGGCGCCGCGATGCTCACCACGCGCGAAATCGCCCCCAGTCTCCGGCCGGGGATGCACGCGGCCACCTTCGGCGGCAACCCGATCGCCGCGCGGGCCGGGATCGCGGCCATCGAGATGATCGAGAGCGAAGGGCTGCTGGAAAACGCCCGCCGCATCGGCGATCTGTTCCGCGAGCGGCTCTCGTCGCTCGAGGAGCGGATCAGCCTGATTCGTGAGGTCCGCGTGTTGGGGTTGATGGTCGGCGTGGAGCTGACCGTCCCCGGCGCGCCGGTCGTCGAGGGTTGTTTGAAGCGAAAGTTGCTCATCAATTGCACGCAGGGCAACGTAATCAGATTGCTGCCGGCGATGAACCTGGCGCCCGAGCAAGTGGACGAAGGCTGCGAAATTCTCGCCCAGGCGTTGGAGGAGGCGACCTGAACCATGCGTCACGTGCTGACTCTTCTGGAGCTGTCCGCCGCGGAGATCGACCGCATCTTCATCATCGCCGAGGACCTCAAGGCGAAGTTCGAGAAGGGGCTGCGCGAGCCGATCCTCCCCGGCCGCGTGATGGCGCTTTTGTTTGAGAAGCCGTCGCTCCGCACTCGGGTCAGCTTCGAGTCGTGCATGGCGCACCTGGGAGGCGCCACGCAGTTTCTCGGCGCCGATGTGGGGTGGGGCAAGCGGGAGTCGATCGCCGATTTCGCCGGCGTGCTGGGGCAGTACGTGGATGTGATCGTCTGCCGCGCCAATCGCCACAGCCGCGTCGAGGAGTTGGCCCGGCACGCGCAGTGCCCCGTGATCAACGGACTCACCGATGAGGCCCATCCTTGCCAGGCATTGGCGGACCTGTTCACGCTTCGCGAAGTGTGCGGCGCCTTGCCGGGCCGAAAGCTCGCCTACGTGGGCGACGCGAACAACGTCGCCCGCAGCCTGGCCGTGGCGTGCGCGAAACTGAGCGTACGTCTGTCGCTCGCCTCGCCGGAGGGCTACGCGCTGGACGCGGGCTTCCTCGCCGAAATCCTTCGTGATTCGCCGCAGGCGGAGATCGAGCTCACCGACGACCCGGCCGAGGCAGTGCAGAAGGCAGACGGCGTCTACACCGACGTCTGGACCAGCATGGGCCAAGAGGCGGAAGAGGACGAGCGCCGCCGCGTCTTCGCTCCCTACCAGGTGAACGCCGCGCTGATGTCCCGCGTCCCGCGCACGGCGGTCTTTCTCCACTGCCTCCCCGCCCGCCGCGGCGAGGAGGTGACCGACGACGTGATCGACGGCCCGCAAAGCCGCGTCCTGCAGCAAGCCGCCAACCGCCTCCACGCCCAGAAGGGCCTCCTCGCCTGGCTGCTGGGCTCGCAGGGGTGAAAGGTGTTCGAATTGTTATCGGCGGCGCTGATGCGCGGAGCTTGCCGTAGTTCATTGAGCCACCGCACAAAGCGGCGATACAGTGCCTCAGGAGTCGGGCAATCGTCGCGTCGCCTCTTTCAGGTTGCATCCGTCCCGCTGTGGTTGATGCGGTTCTCAATCTCCGCCAGGGTGGCGAGAATCTCGTCGAAAGTGGCCGGCTCGGCGAGGTACATGTCCCTCATCGCTTGGTAGTCACGGCGCAACGCGGACAACCGTTCGTTTGGCGGGACGAGGCGAAACGCGCCAGGCTTTGCCTGATCATAGTTCGCCCACGAACTTCCAAAGAACTGACTCTTCCATTCCACGACCCGAGTGCGAAGATCATGTTGGTCAATCGCCTTGCTCGCGGTCGGGTGTTTGGACAGAGCTGCCGTATCTGCATAATGGCGGGAGAATCTGTCTGGGATCGGCTTCTCTGCGGGCCGATGGACGAGGGATAGTGGAATAGGAGAACTGGGGAATTGGTATTGGCATCGGTCAGAAACTCCAGCCATGCTCGTTCATTCTCGCCCAGCACGCCGACTACAGCCGCTTCCATCGCGGGACCAATCTGGTCGCGCACGGCCGCTCCGCACGCAGCTTCGGCCCTTTTCATCCACTTCTTCGCCTGATTCCGGCTTGCGCCCGCGTCCGGAAGTTGCAGAAATGACGGCGACAGCGACAGGTCGATATCTTCCGAGAACCGCTCGATGACGCCGAACACCTTGGACAGCGAAGTTCCGCCCTTGAACACCAAATTTTCGGCGAACTCTGATTCGAAGAGCACGCCAAGCAGCCAGCACACCCAGAAATCCTTTTCCAAGATCACTGGGGAAACATTCCGGCGAATCGCCGCTTGCTCGATGTACAGGCGGCGTTCGTCGGAAGGCAGTTCTAGGAAGCTGAGCTTCATGTCTCCGCCTCGGCAAGTTCCCGAAAGATCGGATGCATCCACGCCGGGGCGAGTTTGATATCCTTGATGAGCTCCTGCCGTTCTTTGGCCGGCAGGGTGCGCTTCAGGCGTGCCCGCCGTTCCGGGGTCATATTCTCCCTACCAATCCCGCGGAGAGCTTGGATCAGGAGACCGCTGAGCCTTCCGGCCGCTGCCATGTTCTTTGGGGTGGTCCGGCGGAGTTGGATCGTGGTTGAGCCGATCTTCACCGTCCGGCTTGGGCCGTCCGTGAGAAACACTGCCTTAGCCGGCACCTGTTCGGAGAGGCCCAGGGCGTTCGCCGCGTACGCACCGGCGGGTTGAATTCGCGTGCGGTCTCGGCCGGCCAGTGCCTTGGCCACGGCTTCGGCAGATGGCTGGAGCGGACCGAGCACCGGGTGTTCCTTTGGAAAGTCGTACACGCCTCGGGCGAGGCGGCGAATCGCTCCCTTCCGGGTAAGCCGGTGCAGTGCGGTGTCCACCGCC
>JAHWKS010000772.1 GCA_019347795.1 Planctomycetota bacterium
CGGGAGGGGGGAGGCGGTTGGCAGAATCGGGGATCAGCGGTAGCTCGCGGCTCCTTTGAAAAGAACCGGACGCTCGCGCGTTGCGGCTGATTTTATCGGGCATGGGTTTAGCGTGGTCGGCGCATCGGGGCCAGGCGATCGCTCCAGGAATTCATGGGCACGAGATCGCGGGAGGTGCTTGCTTCTTTCTCTTGCGGCGGCTCGGCGAGGCGGAGAAGGCAGGCGCGGTCACCGAGCTTGATGGTGATTTCTTCGCCTTCGTCCAGCGCGCGGAGGTGATCGTTCCTCACGAGGATGCGATATTCGGTTTTGTCGTAAGTCGGCATGATGCCGCCGTGGTCGCGGATCGTGCGGCGGGCCTCGACGGCCAGACCCGGCGGCGCGTGGGAAAGTTCCTTCAACACCCGGGAGCGGATGTCCGGCGAGAGGTTCACGGCCATTTGCGCGTCGATCATGTTGATCTTCCCAAGCGTCACGTGCGGCAGAAGCTCCGGGCACGTGCTTTGAATTCGCTTGGCGGCCTGGATGTACCGGGGACTGGCGCCCACCAGCCGCGCGGCGTGCTCCGCGGCTTTGCCCCGCTCGTCGCCACCCCCCAGCAGCAAGGTAGCGCATTTTTGCGCTACCTTGCTGCTGGGGGGAGAGGTGTGAAGTCGCTGCCGCTCCCGGGCTTCCCATTCCAAGAGGGGCAACACCTGCAGGACCAGGACCGCGCGCTGGCTGGCGTTCAATTGGCGCCGGCGGAGGTTCTTGGTGATGGCCCATTCCAGCGGCGAGCCCTCTCCCTCCCACTCCACAAACGTCGGCTGCACGCCGGCCCGGCGGCAGGCCTCCAGCCGATTCCGCCCATCCAGCACGGCGCCCTCAAGGAGCACGATCGGCTCCAGCAACTTCCCGCGGCGGCGAATATCCTCGGCCATCCCCTCCAACTCAGCATCCGAGAGCATCGGGAACAACCGGCAAATCGGATGAATCGGCGGCAGCACGGGATCACCTCTGAGGAAGAAAGAAATGGACACACGATCAGTATATGTTAGTATACATGTCGCCGCGACGCCGTCAACCGTCTGGAGAAAAAAATTTTTTCTGGGCGGTCAGCAGCTACAAACTTCGGCGGAGCGGGAACACTAATCGTCACTAATCTGCGCTAATCTGGTTTCCGAATTAGTGACGATTAGCGCAGATTAGTGTTCTTTTTCTTCGACAGAGCGTTGGGAGTTCGCCGGCTGAACGCGGCGTCATGAGGAGCGCCCGCCCCCACCCGGCCGCTACCGCGTCCGACCTCCCCACACAGGGGAGGTGAAGGACCGCGGGCGGCGGCTCGCGGAGCCAGGTTTGATAGTGCTCGGCGGCGGTGGCCAGGTCGTCCTGGCGGCGGAGCATCCAGCCGCAAGTCACTACCCCGCCCCCACATGCTGCAACGCCTCCACCAGCACGCGATCTTGCGCCGGCAGCACCGACCGGAGGTCCAACAGCAGTCGATCTTTTTGAATCCGACCGAAGACGCTGGGCTGTCCGCCGCGAAGCTCCGCCGCGAGCGAATCCACCGATCGCCCGGCGGGCGCCAGCGCGACGCACACGGTATCGATCTCCTGCGTCGGCACGGATCCGCCGCCAAGAAACGTACGCTCGTCGATCACCTCGGCGCTCTCAATGGCCGGAGACGCCGCCGCTTGCGAAGCGATCCGCTGCGCGCGGTTTCGCAAGTTCTCTAGCGACGTGCTCAAGAGCGACAAGAGCGGCACTTCCTGCGCCGCCTTCTCCGGATCGCGATAGAGCCGCAACGTCGCCGCCAACGCCGCCAGCGTGATCTTATCCACACGCAGCGCCCGCGCCAGCGGATGATGCTGAATCTTTTCGACCAGCTCCCGCCGGCCGGCGATGACTCCGCACTGCGGGCCGCCCAGCAGCTTATCGCCGCTGAAGAGCACCACGTCGGCGCCGGCCTTGATGCTGTCTCGGGCGACCGGCTCGCCAGTCAATCCGAATTGCGAGTAATCGATGAGGGCGCCCGAGCCGATGTCGTCGATCAGCGGCAGGTCGTGAGCGTGCGCCAGCTCCACCAACTCCGCTAACTCCGGCTGCTCGGCGAACCCGACGACCACGTAGTTGCTGGTGTGGACCCGCATCAAGGCGGCCGTCTCATCGCCGATGGCGCTAAGAAAATCGCTGAGCCGTGTCTTGTTGGTGGTGCCGACTTCCCGCAGCCGCACGCCGCCAGCGGTCATCACGTCGGGGAGGCGATAGCTGCCGCCGATCTCGATCAACTGCCCGCGGGAGACGATCACCTCCTTTCCCGCGGCCAGGGCCGCGAGCGTGAGCAGCGTCGCCCCGGCGTTGTTGTTGACCACCAGGGCCGCCTCGGCGCCGGTGAGTTGCTCCAGCAGCTTCTCGACCGCTCGCGACCGCTGCGAACGTTCGCCGGTGACCACGTCCACCTCGACCGTCGCATACCCGCCCGCGACCGCCGAGATCGCGGCTAGCGCATCATCGGCCAGCGGCGCCCGGCCGAGCCCGGTGTGCAGCAACACGCCGGTAGCGTTAACGGCCGGCCTCAGCGGCGACTCCTCCTGCCGCAGGATCCACTGCGCGATCCGCTCCGCCAGGTCGCCCACCTCCGGCATTTTGCGCTCCGCCGCCGCCGTTTGCACCTCGCGCCGCAGGTTGTCGAGAAACGTCCGCACGCCCCCCACCACCACGCTGTGGCTCAGGTTGTCCCGCAGTCGCCGCAGCGGCGGACGCTCCAGCAGATCATTCACCGACGGCACATTACGCAAGACGCTGTTGGGCATGACAACTCCCGGCGACGCGACAATAATCAATTCGACGCAGGTCCAGTTTACGTCAGTTCCGCCGGTTGTCTATCGCGGGCGAGGAAGCGCATGTCCCCTTCCCGCCGTGTAAAGCCGGCGCGGTCGAGGTACTCGCAGTAGGGGATGACGTGCTTTCGTGTGGCGCCGAGGGCGTCGCGGATGTCTGCGGCGGTCAGGCCGGCGCCGTCGGCCATGCGGGCCGCGAGCTTCTCTTGGAGCGCGCGATCGATCTGCTCGTGCAGGTAGAATCCTTCGGCGACTTCGACCAGGAAGCCGTCGGCCGCGGCTAACGCGAGAAGCTGCGGGACCGCCTCGCGATTCTTGACGGCCATCGCCTGACAATCGGCGACCGTGGGCGGGGGGAAGCCGTCTTGCCGGAAACGCTCGATGAGCTGCTCGAAGAGCTTTTGCTCGTTCTTGGAGAGCTGCGGTCCGCGGTCGGCAAGGCCGACGCGCCCCTCGCCCAGCCGCACTTTGCCGTCCTTGGCTAATCGGGCCAGCGCCGCCTCAAAAAGTCCCGGCGCCTGGACGTAGTCAAAACGGCTTGCCAGTCGCGATCGCTCGACCGTCCGCCGCAGCGGCTCGCGGTCGTGCATCTTCTCCAGCACGCCGACGATCCGCTCGCCCAGCAATTCCAGCGAGCGGCGGTGCAGCCGGACGACCCGCGTCGGCGAAAGCTTCAGCTCCAAAAGATCGCCGCTCTGCC
>JAHWKS010000773.1 GCA_019347795.1 Planctomycetota bacterium
GGACGGCGATGTCCTCCAGCGGCATTGGAAGGGCGTGCGGGCCGCAGTCGAGGCAGATCGGCGGCGGGCCTTCTTCGGGTCCGATCGGGCCGGGGTCGATCCAGACGCCGTCGGGACGCAGCATCATGGTGCCCAGGTCGAAGTCGAGCGAGCGGCGCACCACTTCGTAGTTCACGTACACGTCGAGGAAGTCGTTTTGTGCTTGCAGCAGGTCCGAAAGGGCGGATACCGCGTCGCGGGCCGTGGTGGGACCGGACGACAAGGCGTTCTCCTGCTGGATCGTTTGGATCTCCTGGTTGAGTAGGATCTGCTCGCGGGCGACCCGCAGCGCCTCGCGCCGCAGGCGGAAGTTTTCGCGGTTGAGCCGCAAGGTGCGAAGCTCGTCGCGAAGCTGGGCCGCAATCGAGTCTACAAAGAGATAGTACTCGCGCCGCGCCTGCTGGTACTCGATGAGCGCCTGCCGGTAGGTGTTCCGCTCCTGGAGCCGCACCAGCGGAGCATCCCATTGCAGCCCGACCCGCAGTCGGCCGGTGTTGGGGTTCAGGGCGAAGGGGCGATCCCCTTCATTCTGGACGTCGCCGGTGAAGATCACATCCAGGGTGCTCTCCAGGTCGTCGGCGTTGAACTCGATCAGCCGCCAGGCGTCCACCAGCGCCGCCCGGGAGTTCATCCAGTCGCGGCGGTTCGCCCGGGCGATCTCCAGCGCGGTTTCGGGGTCGAGGTTCACGCGCGGCAGCTCGACCAGCTCGGTGCGGGCGCCGGCCTGCACCAGCGAAAGGTCCAGCACGCGGTCCGACATGCGGCTGAGGATGCTGGGAATCGCCGGCGAGATGAAGGCGTCGAACATGGTCAGGAACCGCGCGCGCACGTCCTCCGCCTGGACGGTCATCCCGCTTGCCAAGAGCATGTTGATTTCCAGGGACAGTTGCTCCATCTGCACGATGGCGGCCTGGATGCGGTCCAGCCGGCACTGAGCCGTGCGGAAGGCGGCGTGCGACGTCCCCACGGCGTCCACAAGGCTGATCATGAGCCGCTTGAGCAGCTCCAGCTCGGTGTCCAGCTCGTCGGCGTCTTCCGCACAGGGGTCCGCGGCAGCGATGCGGGCCTCGCGGACCTCATTCCGCCAGACCACCAGGTCCACCAGCCACGGAAAGGCTGCCTCCAAGGCCTCCTTCAGCCCCAGCGCCAAGTCCTCCAGCCCGGAAAGCATTTGCGAGATCGTCTCGGTCAGAGGGAAGTCCAAGTCGGCCTCGAGAGCCGTCGCGGCTTCCACCAGTTTCTCGCGGGCGCCCTCCACTCCGGCGCGGCCTTCCGAGACCGACTGCAGGAGCCGCTCGCGATGTTGCAAGAGGGTCTCCAAATGTCGCTCCAGCAAGTCGAGCCGGCTTCGCACGTCGTCGAGCCGATCCGCTTCGCCGATGAAGAGACATTCCAACGCTTCGATCTCTTCCTGAATTCCCCGCACGTAGCGGAGGAGGAGGATCTCCTGCTCCAGCGCCATCACCACTTCCAGCACGCGATCCGAGGGGAAGACTTCGGGGTCGGCCAAGGCGTCCCGCAGCCGGGTTGCGGCCTCGCGGGTGGCGGCGCGGGAGGCGACGGGATCGAGCGAGGCCGCCCCCGCCATCTGGCTGCGGATTTCCTCGATCCGCCCCAGCACCTGCTCCAGCGTCAGCCATCGCCCCAGCACGTCGGGCCAGCGGCCGTGCTCTTCCTGGAGCGTGGTCTGAAGCACCGAAATGATCGCCTTATCGCGATCGCGGTCGGTCTCCAGCAGCTTTTGCATCAGCCGCTGGGAGAGGCGGGCGCCGTCGCGGCTGACGCGGTTAATGGCGGACTCCTCCCCTTCCACGAGCAAGGCGATGGTCTGCGCCAACGTCACTTCCGGCCGGCGGTCTCCGCCCGGGCACCAGCTTTCGCAGACGTCGTAATCGCGGACCAGGGCGTCGCGGAGCATCTCCAGGTTCTGCGGATGCAGCTCGGTCCCCAGTTGCGCCCGCAACTGGGCCAGGTGGTCCAGGGTCACGGATTGATCGCCAAGGTCGCCCTCCAACTGCACGCGGAGGCAGGCGATGGTGTCGCCGATCTCGACCCCCATGTCGTTCAGCTCAACCTGCAGCACGCGGATCAGGCGATCGATGAGGTCCACCTCGTCGAACATCGGATCTTCGATCCTGATGCACACCTGCGGCGGCAGGCCGAGCGTCTCTTTGAACTGGTCCAGCGACCGCTGATAGGTCGTCTGCGCCCGCAGCAGTTGGCTTTCGGCGCCGACCAGCGCCTGCCGGGCCTGGGCGATCTGCAGTTGCGAGTTGACGGCCGACTGCTGCGCCTGCACGGCGCCGCTCACGACGCCCGCGGCGGTCAGGCCGGCCACCGCGGGAGGCGCGGCGCCCTCGTTAATGGCGATCAGCCGGCGGAGGTTGTTGCGGAGGGCGTTGACGTTGTCCTCGAGGTTGTCGATCTGCATCTGGGTTTGCAGGAGGCCCATGTAGCCGCCGGCCGCGGGAGCGCCGGTCCCGCCGCCGCCGAAACCTCCTCCACCACCGCCGCCTCCGCCGAATCCGCCGACCTGGCCGAAGCCGCCGCCGCCCACGCCGGTGAATCCTCCCAGGCCGGAGGCGCCGAAGAATCCGCCGCGCCGGCTGGGGCCCGGTCCGGCGTTGCGCCCGGTGACCACTTCCAGCGTAAAGCCGCGGCGAAACCGCTCCATCTGCCGCACGTTCGCCAGCAAGGCCCGTTCGGCAATGGTCAGCGTCTCCAGCACGCGATCGCGCCCCGCATTCCGCAGCAGCGGCTGAATGAAGGTGAAGTCCAGCACCGTCGTGGCCGACTGCGTGTCGGGACCGGAGAACTCCCACATGATCGAGTTGGCAAAGCCCACCGTCAGCTCGGCGCCGGTGGCGAACAGCTTCTCGGCTCGCCAACGGTTTGAACCCGGCGCCGAAAATGTGTTCAGCTCCACCACCGAGCTGGACTGCCCGCCCGCCCCGCGCCGCTCCGGCCCGGTGGCGGTGTAGAACGATGAGAGGCCGCCGAAGAATTGCGTGTCGAAGCGGAACCGCTCGGCGCTCACGTCCAGGGCCGAGAGGTACAACGTCTCGAGCTGGTTCTGGTAGTCGTCCGAGTGCAACAGCGCCAGTTGCACGGCGTAGTCCGAATCCATGACCACCACCGGCTGGCCGTTGTCGTATTCGCACACCCGCAGGTAGGCGAGCCACTCCGGGTTCTCGACCACGGGCGTGTCGCCGTTCACGTGCCAGTACGGATAGCCCGGCTTCTTATCGACCCAGTGCATCAGCTCGTGCGAGCGCGGGTCGTCCGGCGGCATGGGAGGCCGGTCCGGATGGAATGGGCTATACATGCGCGAGGCCGGGTTCACGTCAATTTTGAACTCCGGCAGGGCGGCGGGGGGCGTGTCGGTTTTGTCTTCAATCAGCAAGTACGCATCGCGATCGGCCGCCTGGCGATACCGAGCCCGCGAGCACCCGGCGGCAATCGTCATCAAAACC
>JAHWKS010000774.1 GCA_019347795.1 Planctomycetota bacterium
CGTCCGGCGCCGGTTCTTGATGGCGAGATGGTGGCGCCCGAGGACCCGTTCCACTATCGGGCCACGGCGCAGCGTCTCACGTTCGCCGAAGCGCGGCGGCGGGGACGGCGGGTGCTGATCGAAATTCGCCGCAATGGGTCTCCGGTGCAAAAGGTCGACCGCCCCATCGAGGATTTTCCCGCCGGCCCGCTCAAGCTGTGGGTGAAGCGCGACGGCTGCGACCTGGCGATCCAGGTCAATCGCCATGAGCTGGTCGAGCTGCGCGATCCTTTCCCCATCGGCGCCTCGCGGACGGGCGTGTTCGCGGTGCGGTGGCCCGAGGAGGCCGGGCTGGTTTCGCTCGTGGCCGAAGACATCCTCCGCGCCGCGGCGGTCACCCCGCTGGAGCAGGCCGACGCCCGGTATGCGGAGGAGCAGTACGAAGCGGCCCTTTCGCTCTACGCCCTGCTCGCGGTTGAGGCTCGCGAAATCGAAGTTCAGCAGGAAGCCCGCTTCAAGCGCGGGCTGTGCCTGATGCACCTGAACCGCGGCGACGAGGCGATGCAGGTCTTCCAGCCGTTGATGGCCGAGCCGGGAGACCGCTGGCCTCCGCAGGCGGGCGTGCATCTGTGGCTCTTGCTCTTGCGGCAGAATCGCTATGAAGACGCCGACGCCGTCTATGAGCTGCTCGCCTCGCGGTTCACGTTCGAGCAACTGGCGCTCATGGTTCCCGCCGACGTCCGGGACGAGATTCTCGCTTACTATCTGCGGGCGTTCTCCTCCATCGGCAACGCGCTGGCGTTCCGGCCCGAGCAGATTGAGGAGTTGGAGCGGGCTGCGGCCGTCGATCGCTTTCTGAGCTACGACGGCCAGGGCGAGCTGATGGCGCAGGTGGACCTTTCGCGCGGTTACCGGTATCTCGGCGACTACGAATCCTCGCTGGCGGTGCTGGAGCCGATCGTTCGCAGTACGTATCACAGCGTCCCCTGGCGCCACTACCTGCGAACGTTGCGACGGCTGGATCGCACCGACGAGGCCCTCCGGGAGTCGAACCGCGTTATGGCGGCGACGCACTCGGCGGAGCACCCCAACTTCACTGTGCTGCATGATCGAATCTACATTCACGCGGCCCGCGGCGATTGGGAATCGGCCGAGGCCGAAGTACTGACGGCGTTGCGACTCGCGGCAGCTCGGGGCGAATCCGATTTTCACATCGGCCCGTACTTTTGGCTCTTGGGCGGGTTCGTGCGCGCCGACCGGGGAGACGAGCCCGGCGCCGAAGAGTATTGGCGCCAGGGATACCGCGCCGGCCAAGACCTCCTACAACGCCGGCAGACGGCCGACGCCGCGGTGATCTCGGTGCTCATCATGGGCGCCCTCTGCGGAGAGCTCACCGAAGACGAAGTCTGGAGAGTATTCCAGGCGACGGCCGCGGGCGGAGGGAATCCCCTGCTCGCACTGGCTTCGCAAATGGTGAACGAGCGGACCTTGGGACGGTCTCTGCGGCGGATGTGGCTCACGCCGCGCGGCCGGGAGATGGCCCGCGCCTTCGCCTACGACACGCTCACGCTCGAGCAGCGGGTCGAGGACCTGGCGAAGCTTGCCGCCTCGCAGTACGCCGCCGACGTAGCCTTCGGCGGGACGCCGACGATCGCTCAACAGGACGCGATCTGGAATGCTTTCAGCGAGGCGCTGGATCAGCTCGTGAAGCAGAAACGGCTGAACGCGGCTCAGGTGGCGCAGCTCGGCTTGTCGTGGAAAGGGACCACCAACTTCCTCGGCTGGCAGGGCGTGGCGCCGTCGCTCGATCCGTCGCTTCGCGGTCCGCTGGCGTACGTGCTAGCTCACCGGTACGTGCGTCTGAATAACCTGCCGCAGGCCGAGCGATTGTTGCAGACCGTGGTCGACGATGCTCCGGCCGACTCGGCGCTGGCGGGGCTGGCGCGCGAGGAGCTGCTGCTCGTGAAGGAGGGCCAGGCCCGACTGCAGCTCAAGCGCGATCCGCCGCCGGGCGCGGACGATGCGGCGATCGACGTCATCGTCCGCCGCGACGGCGAGGAGGTTCAGCGGCTCGCGTTGCTCGATGTAGCGGAGGTCGATCTCGCCGCAGGGACGTATCAACTGGCGGTCGCTGGCGCCGAAGGGGATTGGCTGCTGGGGGAAAGCGACGTGACGCTCGCCGTCGCCGATCGGGCTCTCGTTTCCGTTTCCCCGAGGTGGCGGCCCGCGCCCGACGTCGGCCGACTGGCCGGCCTCCTGCCCGCGCCGGCCGATCTGCCTGAGACGGGACGGTGGCAGGTGATCGCCCCGGCGCCGCTGGGAGCGGTGCAGCGCGTCGTGCAACATCCGCAGGGACTGTACGTCGCCGCCGCGGGACATCGTCCCGACGCCACAGTGCGGGTGTACGATGCGGAGTTAAAGCTGGTTTCCGCCATTCCGCTGCCGACGCCGCAGCTTAACGACATGAGTTGGCGCCCCGACGGCGATCTCTTGGCACTGATCGGAACCCAGCCGTTCGTCGAGCTTTGGGATCCGCTCGAGGCGAAGCTGGTCGCCCGGTGGGATGCCGGTCAGGGGAACAATCTTGCTTCGGTGGCCTGGAGCCCGGACGGCGGACGCCTCGCGGCCGGGGCTTGGAATGGGACGCTCTATTTGTGGAACGCCGGCGGCGATCGGCTGCTCGAAAGGGCGTTCGGCATGGGCGCCGTTACCCACTTGAGCTGGCGCCCAGATGCTGGCGCGATCGCCTTCGCAACCAATGCGTCGCAGCGCGGGCTGTGGGAGATCGGCGCCGATACGGTGACACCGCTGACGGCTTCCTCCGAGTTGCGGTCGTTCGACCTCGCCTTCGCTCCCGACGGCGCCCGCATCGCCGCGGCGAACGATCAGGGCGTGGACGTGTGGGACCGGACCGGCCGGCATGAACGGTTCATTCCGCTGCCGGCCCAGTACTCGTCCTCCGTGGCCTGGGAGGCGGACGGCCGTTCGCTCTGGGTGCGCACCGACCGGCAGCTTCACCGGATCGGTTTTGATGAGGCGGAGCGCGAGCCGGCGCCGCCGGTCGTCATCCCCGCCGATAACGGTCTGCTCTACGATCCCGCCAGCGGCCTGTTCACTGGCTATCGATGGCCCCGCCGCCTGGTGCGATTCGGCGATGACGGCGAAGCCGCGGTCGAGGGCGCCGCGCTGGAGTCTCGCGTCCCCTTGTCCATCGTATGGCATCCCGACGGTGACCGATTCGTGATGGCGACTGACGCCAACGACCTTCGCATCCTGGATGCGCAAGGCCGGATTACGCGAGAGGTCGAGTCCTCGATTCTCTTTCGCGACGCGACCTATAGCCCCGATCGTAAGCTGCTGGCCGGCACCGGCGCAGACGGCTGGGTGCGGATTTACGGCGTGGACGACGAATCTCTGGTAAGTAAGTGGCTTGCGCATCCGCGGCCGATGCGCTCGATCGCGTTTCATCCCGGCGGCGAGAAACTCGTCACCACCGGCGATGACAACACGGTGCGGCTGTGGACGGT
>JAHWKS010000775.1 GCA_019347795.1 Planctomycetota bacterium
CCCCGCCAGACAAAGCAGGGGAACAATGCGGCGAAATCGGCGGCGACGGTCCGCGGACGAAGCGAGGGCGCGAGACATGCGAACCTTGCGGGAAAGCGGCGATTGCTGTTAGTACAGCGCCGCCGACAGGCGGCGCTGGTAGGTGGTCTTGAGGGACGAGTCGGCTGGCAGCACCTGAAAGATCTCGACCATCAGCTTGCGGGCGGACTCGCCGGCGCCGGCGCGGTCTTCCTCGACGACTTCGAGACAGAGATCGAGCGCCTCTTCGTATTGCGACTGGGCGGCGATGGCCTCGGCCAGCTTCACCTTCTGAGCATAGTCGTTTGGATTGGCCTCCGCTTGTTGCCGCAGCTTCTCCACGTCGGCGCCTTCTTTGGCGGAGAGATCGAGCGTCGCCTTAAGCTTCTCCGCCTCGGGCTCCAGGAAGCCGCGTTCCTCCAGCGTGCGCAGAATCTGCCGGCACTCCTCCGTCTTCCCCTGGGCCAGGAGCACGCGGGCCAGGCCGATCTGCAGCCGGTCGTCATCGGGCGCGGCCTCCAGCATCTTCCGATACTCCGCCTCGGCCGCGAGAGGGTCGGCTTCTTCAAGGTGCTGTGCGGTCGCAGCCTCGCCCAGTTGCAGCAGCCGGTCGATCCAGCCGCGAAGCTGCTCGGGGCGCATCAGCCCCATGAAGTAATCGACCGGCTCGCCGTTCACCACGCCGAACACGGTGGGAAAGGCCTCGACGTTGAAGTCCTTCAGCGCCCGATCATTGCTCTGCTGCTCGGCCTTGGCCAGCACGAACCGCCCTTGATACTCCTGGGCCATTTGCTCCAGCACCGGCTTGAGCATCAAGCAGGGCTGGCACCACGTGGCCCAGAAGTCGAGCACCACCGGCGTCTGCTTGGAGCGCTCGATCACATCCTGCTCGAACGTTTCGTCGGCGGTATCGATGATCCATTCGGAATGTGCAGCCTCGGCCATGGATGATTTCCCAAATCGCGGTCAAAGGTCTTCAATCGCCAGTGTAGGTAATGCATGGTGGGAAACAAGGACGGGCGGAAAACCAATGGCTGGCCTCCGCAAGCCGATCCACACGATGCCGCCATCGAGCTTGCCTCGGTGGAATAAGGTTTTTGCTCCAGAACGACGCCTGGAGCCGCCAGCCCACGATCGCTGCGGTCCGGCCGCCGCGGGCGGCCGGACCGCCGCGATCGAGTGCTGGCTATGGAGGCTGCCTCTGGAGCAAAAGCGTGAAACCGCCGAGACAAGCTCGGCGGCGTTTACGGAGTCGTGAGGCTCAAAGCTCCGGAGGTCACTCGCAGAGCGAGTGGCCTACATTGGGGCGTCCCCAGTCGATCTGTTCGAACACGGCCTGCAGTTTCTCTCCGCGGCGAGGACTGATGGACGCCACCCACGCAATCTTCCCGGCCAGCCGGGCGCGATAAGTCATCAGCGTCTCGCCCGCGGACGGCGATGGACCGATGCGCGCGGCGCGATGCAGAATCGCCTTGAGCCGCTCGTAGTCGCGGCGCGGAACATTAGGCCGTTCATTGAGCACAACCCCCGCGGCGAACTGCCGCACGCCTTGCCGCATGAGGCGGGTCTTGCGCGGATGTGCGGCGAAGCCTTCTTCGCGGGCGATCGCGGCGACGTGAAGCGTGAAGCGCCGCGCGGTGCGGGCGAAGTCGGCGTCGCCCGAGAAGAGCAGATCATCGGCGTAGCGGGTATAGGCGGCGCCCGCCGAGCGGGCCAGTCCCGCCAGACGGCAGTCGAGGCGATAGGCGCAAAGGTTGGCGACCGCGGGCGAAGTCGGCGCTCCCTGCGGCAAGTGCGGCCGGCGGTAGAGCCGCGCCGCCGGCAGGCGACCAAGATCGTCGGGCAACGTGCCGGGGAAATCGAGCCAAATATCATCCGGCGCCGCATTCCAGCACAATGCGGCGAGCAGCTTCGCAACGGCGGGCGGATAGCCGGCGGTTGCGAAGATCGCTTGAATTTGCGCCCGATGGATCGAGGCGAAAAAGTCCCGCAAATCCATTCGCACCACGATCTGCTTCCCGACGTGCGGCGCGGTGAAGGTGGCGACGGAGCGGCCGCGCCGGAAACCGTGCGCGGCGTCGTGCGGCGGAATCGCATCGAGGACGCCGTGCAGCACCTTCCGCTGGAGTGACCGCAGCCGCGGCCGGGGCGCCTCGATCAGCCGCGCCGCTCCGCTGCGTTTTCCTCGCCAGGAGTAATCGAAATTTCTCATCGGTCCGGCGGGCGTTCTGGCCTCGCGCCCCCACGTATCGGCCCGGGCCTCCAACTCTCGATGAGACACTGCAAGCCACGTCGCAACTTCGTCGGGCGTACCCAACGAGGGAACCGGCCACTGCAAGGGGGCGCCTGCCGCCGGAGACATTCGCGGCTCGGGAGTTCGCAGCGTAGGCCACGATGCCTGGAATCGTGCATCGGAGAGGAGAAAATCGATGATCCAGGCCGAAGAAGGATGTCCTGTTCCTTTCCACGCCGTCAACATTCGTCGAATGCAGAAGCGGAGCCAACGACGCCGGCCCGCCAGCGGACGCAGACGCTCCCACACGGCCGGTTCGTCGAAGGGACCGCTCAAGAGAAGCTGGGCGATCGTGCGGGCGGCGTCGCGCGCGGTTTGCATGGAAAGGCGGCGGGGCTCCAACGCATCGAGTCAGGCGTGAGACATTTTGCGCACGGCGCAAGGCTTCTCACGCACCGCAAAGCGGTCGGTAGAAAACTCCCCCGAGGAAGCCTCGGAGAGACGGTGGCGATCGACATGCGACGCAACGCCGGCTTGGAGCGCCCGCCGCCGGAGAGCATTATAGCCCGGCTGCCGCCCTCGCGTCCAAACGGCCGGTTTTCGCGGCGCGCAAAGGGCGACTACAATGCGGGTCGTGGCGACACGACGCGGGAATCGCCGGGGCGTCGCTGCGCTCCGCCGCCAGCCACACTTGCGAAAGCGCTTCCATGCCGACAGTTGGCTACTTCCTTGCTCTGACGCGCGACGAGGCTCGCCGGCTGTTCGGGCTGCGCGAGGATGAGGACCGTTGGTCGCTCGTGCGGGAGTTGCGCAGCGATGAAGTGGTGAAACGCGAAGGCCGGGTGCTGGAGTGCGGCGCGGCGTGGGAAGCCTTGCACCGGGCGCTGGGGGACGGGACCACGGACGTGGAGGGCGGCGACTATCCGCGCAATCATTGCGTCCTCGGCGGGCGGGTGCTGAATGAAAATGAGCCGCGGGGATGCATCGTGCTGAAGCGGCCGGATATGACGGAGCACGTTGCCGAATCGCTCGCGGCCGTCTCGGAGGAGGAGTGGGATCAAAGCGTGAGCGAGAAGTTGACCAACCGCCGCGACAACGGCTCGCCGCCCGAGCATGACGTCGCCGCGCTGTGGCGGTTGCTCCAGGAGACGCGCGACTTCTATCACCGGGCCGCCCAGCAGAACTGCGCCGTCGTGTTCGTGGCGGAGAACGAGGCCAACGCATGAAGTACGAGGAACTGCTGATCCTGCTCCCC
>JAHWKS010000776.1 GCA_019347795.1 Planctomycetota bacterium
CCGCCTTGCTGAAAGGCAGTCATAATCTGATTCAATCCCGCGTCGAAACTAAAGGGAAGCACGGCCAGCGTCCGGTCTGCCTCGGTGATTTGCAGATAGTTCGAGACAATCGAGGCGCCGGCCAGGATGTTCGCGTGGCTGAGCATGACCCCCTTGGGTCGTCCGGTCGAGCCGGAAGTATAGAGGATCGCCGCCAGGTCCTTCTCGATTGCGATGTCGTCCAGTTTCGAGGGCTCGCCGCGAGTCCACTGGTCGAAGTCGTGCGCCGGAAGCGGCGCCTCCTGGCCGTCCTGATCGACGACCACCGCGAACTGTAGCGAGGGACAAGATTCGCGGGCGGACGCCAGGCTTGCCAGGCGGCCGGCGTCGGTGATGATCGCCTTCATTCCGCAGTCGTGGATGATGTGGGCGAGCTGCTGCGGGAACAGCTCGTGGTGAATCGGCACAAAGGCGCCTCCCGCTTGGGAGATCGCGAAGAGCGAGGTCGCCAACGGAATCGAAGGCGCCAGGAAGACGCCCACGCGATCGCCGCGCGCGACGCCCGCCTCGCGCAGGTTGGCCGCCAGCGCGGCGACGCGGCGATTCACCTCCTCATACGTCAAACGGGCGCCGCCGTGAACCAGCGCCTCCTGATCGGGGCGGCGACGCGCGCTCGTCCGGAGCAAGTGATGGGTCAGGAAGTCCATGCGGCGTTCTCCCCTCCCAGCTTTTGCAGCACCAGGTCGGCCAATCGCGAGACGCTCTTGAAGTTTTCCGAGACCATTTCCTCATCCGATATGGAGACGTTGAATTCGCTTTCGAGGAACGCCATCAGGTCCAACACTCCCAGAGAATCGACAACGCCGCTCTCCAGCAGCGAGTCTTCTGCTCCCAATCCCCGCTGGCGGGCAAGGGGGAACTGCTCATAGACAAAGTCGCAAATCTTCGCTTTCATGTCGGCTCGTCGGATCATGGTCGCGAAACCTCTTGGCTACGGTGCTTCTCGAATGTGAGGGATCAACTGATTCCGCATGCTGCGGTACAGCGCCAACGTCTGGTCGCGGAGCGGGGATGCATAGACGGCGCGTCGCAGGAGCCGCCAGCCGGCGTCGCGCACCCGGTGTGCGGCGCGGAGCTCCACCGCGCCGACCGCCACCGGATAGGCGCCGGAGGCGAGACTCGACTTCAACTGGTTTTCTCCCCGGCCGAGATCGATGCGGCCCACGCCGTGGTTCACAGCCGCACGCGTAAGCTCGAAGTGTAAGATCAGGCCGGGCGAATGCCGGCTCAGGTCCGGATCATGCGCGGGAATCGACGACGAAAGCACTCCTCCACTTTGCACGCCGAGATGAACGGCCGCGATGCGATCGCCGGCGTACAGCGCCGACACCACGCCTTGGAAGCGATCAAAGCGGGCTTCGGCGATCAATTCCAGCAGTCGCACCATCGCCGGCGAGGCGAAGATGTCGACAAAGCGCAGCCGCTGCAACTGCTCTCGCTTCCACTGCCGCAGTAATCGCAACGCCTCGCCGCTTTCATCCCGCCACTCGAAGTGAATCGGACCAACCTCCCGTTGAAGCTTTTTGGCCTTGCGCTGGAATCGGGAAACAACCTGCGATCCAGCTCGGCGGCGGGCTTTGCAGTACTCCTCAAACCCGCCGCTAAGGTCGATGTACGGCGAATCATCCAAAAGGTAATGGTGCGGCTGAAACGGCGCCTGCCATGCGAGCAAATGATCGAACTGCCACGCCGCCAGATTGCAGCCCTCGAGCAGCTCCGTCGCGATCCAGTTCGCCGAAGGATCTGCGACCACGCCCTGAACGTCGCTGATCAGGTTCACGATCGGCAGGCCGACGCGGTCCCGCATACGGTGGAAGGGCAGGAAACCGACCGCACGCCCGCCCGTCTCGATCACCGCCACTTCCAGGTTGTCGTGCGATTGACTGACGAGCTGCGCCAGCTCCGGCCGCAGGAACGGGCTGTCGAGCCGAGGGTCGGCGCGCTGCAGGTCCGACCAGGCTTGCACCAGATCCGGCGTCAGACGGGAAGCGGGAATCGGGGTGATCTTCATCGAAACCTATCGGGCGGCAGTTTCTACGCGACACGGGGAATCGGAGTCGTTCTGTTTCGGCTGGACCGGCAGGGTCGGGTATTCACCGGCCAGTCCCTCTCCGCCGAGCGTCTTGGCGACGACGCTCTTCCACTTGTTGACCTGCATCACGTAGCGGGCGATGACGCCGTAACACCGCATCCGCTCGCTCGGCGGCAATGCCGCGCGACGCACCGCGCTGGTGTAACCAGCGAGCAGCCGGAGCCGTGCGAACTGCCAGCGGCCGCGGGCCAGCGGGTTGATGAAGCGACGCTGCTGCCGGGCGTCCTTCAGCGAGCCGGCCGCCTGCGGATGAATGCGGGCGAAGAACAGCACTTCGGGAATCTCGACATAGCGGCCATGCAGGGCCAGCTCCGCCATGAGCACTTTTTCCGAGCCGAAGTACGGCATTAGAAGTTCGGTCCTTCGCAGGACGGCGGAGCGGATCAGACCGTAGGAATCCAGGCAGCCGCCGCGTCCGAGAATCACTCCTTGAAAGCGATCCGATGGGCGAGCGGCGCCCCGCGTCGGCAGCGGCGGGTCGCCGTGGGGGCGGAGATAGCTGATCGGCGGGCTCTCCTCGCTTTGGAGCAGTGCGCCTTCCTCATCGATGTGCCGGCTCATCGTATGACACCAGGCTACGTCACGTTGAGCGTCGAGCGCCTCGACGCACTTCGTCAGAAAATTGGGATGACACACGTCGTCCGCGGCTGCCCATTTGAAGTACTCGCTCGATGACAGTTGAAACACGCGGTTGAAGTTGCCCGCGGAGCCGCAGTTCTGCTCCTGCCGCACATAGCGGATCCGCGGATCGCGGGCGGCGTAGTCGCGGCAGACTTCCTCGGTCGCGTCGGTCGAGGCGTTGTCGGAGACGATCAGCTCGAACTCGCCGTACGTCTGCACCAGCAGCGAGTCGAGCGCCGCCGGCAACATCGCCGCGCCGTTGTACACGGGCAGCCCGATCGCCACCCGCGGTCGGGCGCCGCTGGCGGTAGAAACATGCATTGCGATGATCTCCTCTTCTCAAATCGCGGCGCCGGGGTTCTCCAGCGTCGCGTCGGGCATCACCCCCTGCGGCATCGGCGCCGACGGCGCCTGCGGGGCGCCGTACTTCGCTTCGTACTCGCTGCGAATCCAATCGCAGGTGGCCTTCATCCCGACCCGCAGCGGCGTGGTGGGCTGCCATCCGAGTAGCTGCTGGATGAGCGTGTTGTCGCTGTTGCGGCCGTTCACGCCCTTGGGAGCGTCCAGCTTGTGCCAGCGGTTGAGCTTGACGCCGACGATCTCTTCGACCATGTCCACCAGGCCGTTGATTGTCACCAGCTCGTTGGACCCCAGGTTGATCGGCTCGAGGATGTCGCTCTCGGTGATGCGGTGAATCCCTTCGATGCAGTCGTCGATGTACATGAAGCTGCGGGTCTGCAGGCCGTC
>JAHWKS010000777.1 GCA_019347795.1 Planctomycetota bacterium
AGACTTGCATGAACCCGTTTCAAAAGGGGCACAGTCATCTCTAGCGAAGCTGAGTTCCCTGCAGGATTCAGCGTCGCGAGCGGAGCCAGTCCCCGTTTTGAAACGGGCTCATGGACGTATCGCCAGAGGCTCGGCGTGCGGCGCGCGTCGAGATCACCTCACACGGTGATTCTCCGGCCGGCGCGCGGCGGAGAAGCTCTTCAACTGTCGACGGCTTGCCGTGGTCGTGGTTCAGTCGAGTCCGAATCCAGGGACATCTCCCCATAAGTCGTTCGGGTCCGCGGAATCACGCGAGAAAACGGCGCGGCGATGCATAAACCCGGCATGCGTGGACGAACCGTTCGCTTGGATTCGGATTACTCGGTCAGCTCCTGGGCAGCAGGTCGCGGCATGACCCGACCATTTGGTTGTCCAAATTTCGTTGGTGTAATATGACCGCAGAGCGGAATGGGTCAATAGCGGCTGCGGCAACACCGCGCGTCGTAGACAGAATAGACTGACCAGCGATCACGGTGATCGTGGATCAGAGTGACGGTGACCAGAAGCAAGAGGCCACTCAATCGGCTGAGGGATGGATTGGCCGCTGAAGACGATGTGACGGCCGTCTGGTGACCAGGCGCAGCCGAAGAGTTCCTGATTCGACGGTTGGCCGGGAAGAAGCTCCGGCGCTTGTGGAGCCGTGCGGTCGATCCAGAACAGCTTCGATGCCTGGAGCGCAGGTGTGTTCATGGCGAACAGCACGCGGCGATTATCGGTTGACCATGTAAAGTCGGCGTGGATCTCGCCAGAATCTGTGTGCAGAACCTGGAACTGGTCGTCCCGACCGAGTCCGGCGACGGCCACCTCGTCCTCGCCCGTTTGGCGGTTCCGGGCCTTGAAGGCGATCCAGCGGCTGTCGTGCGACCAGCCGAGGTTCCAGTAGATGTAGCTGTATCGCGAGGCGTTGTCGCCGGTGAGGAGCACGCCGACAGCCCGGAATTGGTGCTGGCCCGCGACAAGGATCTGGAGCTGACTGAGCAACAGAGAACGCAGTTAGAAAAGATTCTCGAGACGGCCCGCAACAAGACCCGTGAAATGCTTACCGATCAGCAGCGCGAACAACTTGAGCAAGCGCCCGAGGGGCCGCTCTCGATGATGCAGATCGCCATGCTGCTGAAAAAGGATCAGGCGAACGAGGAAGAATCGGGCCCGATGTGCCCTATGTGCATGAAAATGATGAAGGAGAACACGCGGCGCCGCCAGCAGAAGCCAGGCCAGTAACGCGTAGCAACGTAGCCGCACGGCGACTCGGTCGCGTGGACAGTGCTGGCGTCCAAACTGACGTTTACGCGACCAATGGTTTTGAAATGCTCGCGGACCAATGGTTGACGGCGAAAAGGAACCACTCTATATTCGCCCGCAACCGGATACCACCTGGGATCCGGCCCCGGCGCATCCTTGCTTTCCCGATCTCGAAGGGTTGTCGAGTCTCAATGCACGGCTCCTTGGCCAACCCGCTCGTTCGGACACGTTTCACGTGGGCGATGGCCTTCGCCATGGCCGTGGCAAGCTTGTGGAGCGAGACGCCCGTGCGAGGGTGCCTCTGCGCCGATGGACGCGTGGAGCCGTTCTGCAACGCGGCGTTTTGCCGAAGCGGCCTGGGAGGGCAGGCTCACCGAACCTGCGGTTGCGCATGCTGCGCGGATCGCGGCGCCTGCTGTGAGGGGCGTAGCGGTTACGGAGCAAAGGGTTCCGTTCAACCGGGCGGCGCGTGCATCGCCGCTGGCGATTGTTGTCATCCTTTCGTAAAAGCGCGCGAGTCGCTTCCCGTGGTCACGGCGCCGGCAACGCCGGACTGGGCAGTTGAGGCGACTCCCGCTTCTGCGGCGGTTTTCGGCGAGGTGGTTCAATACGAGCCGCATCGCATTTCGGTCGGCCCGGCCCATCCACCAACAGACCTCATGGTCGCGCTGCAAAGATTTCTCATCTGATTTTCTTGAACGGCGATATCCTCCGCCGTTTCTGAATGCACGCGCGGGGTGGAATCGTTGCTCGCCAGCGTCCACGGCCTTCGTGCCCCCTCGATGGACCGGCGAATGAAGAGCGCGTGCGTAATTTAATCAGACGAGGCGACGATCTCGCCCCAGCGACTTGCATCCCTAGCAGCGGCCACCGTGTTCGTGGACCGCTTGTCAGGCGGCGACGGCTCTGCCAACAAGGAGAACGCTCCATGACCACTGCACGACGCTGGCGGGCGCTTTGGTTGACGGCGGCATTGGCTGCGCTAGTCGCCTTTCTGGGGCTTGCCGTAAGTCTCCGCTGGTTCGACCACGCCTGGTCTCGAATCCGCCAAGCGACCTCCGGCCACGGTGCCGCGCACTCGGAGGGTGTGCACGACATGGAAGGGATGGATGGCATGGAAGGCATGGATGGCATGGAAAGCATGGAGATGGGGGAGGACGCCAAGCGCGAGGAAGAGACTTCGGGCGTGCCGGGGTACGCGCCCATCGTTATCGAACCGGGAATCCAGCAGCGCATCGGCGTGACGATCGGGAAAGTCGAGCGTCAGCCGCTGCGGATGAGCGTGAAGACGGTGGGCATCGTGCAGCCAAATGAAACGAAAACCGCCCGCGTCCACCTCCGCACGGAAGGCTGGGTGGAAGAGTTGTTCGTGAACTTCACGGGGCAGGCCGTCGAAAAAGGAGATCGGCTCCTGGCGATCTACAGCCCCGAGTTCGTTACCGCCCAGGCGGAATACCTGGTGGCTCGCGGATCCCAGGCACCCAGCGCACGGCAAACGAGCTTGCCCCGCTTCACCGAAACGACCCTGCAAAAGCTGAGACTCCTCGGCGTGCCGGAGGACGAAATCCGCGAGTTGGAGCGGACGGGAGAGTCGCGAATTCACTTGACCCTGCGCAGCCCCGTGAGCGGAACCGTGCTCGAGAAAAACGTGCTGGAGGGCGAGAAGGTCGATTCCGAACGCGAACTGTACGTGATCTCCGACCTCTCGACAGTTTGGGTGCAGGCCAAGGTCTACCAATACGAACTTCCCCATATCGAATTGGGAAAGCCGGCCACGGTGACCGTTTCCGGCCTGCCGGGGCACCGGTTCCGCGGGAAAGTCGTCTTCATTCAGCCGACCGTCGAAGAAGCCACGCGAACCGTGCAGGTGCGGGTCGAGCTGCCGAATCCCGACGGGCTGCTCAAGCCCGATATGTTCGTCGAGGTGGAAATCGAGCATCCCATGGGCGCGGGGCTGCTTGTGCCGGTCTCGGCCGTCTTTCGCACCGGCGAACGGGATATCGTTTTCCGGGCCGAGTCGGGGAACCGCTTCTCGCCCGTCGAGGTGGAGATCAGTCCGCTGAAGTTCGACGAGGACCAGTACCACGTCCAGAAGGGGCTTAATGAGGGAGACCGGATCATCACCTCGGCCAATTTCCTCATCGATTCGGAGAGCCGGCTACGGTTCGGCGGGGGCGGGATGATGCCGGGGATGCCCGGTATGGAAATGGATATG
>JAHWKS010000778.1 GCA_019347795.1 Planctomycetota bacterium
GACCCCGCAGGAGATGCAGGCCGCCGCCGCGGTGCCCTTGGGCGAGCTTCGCGAAATGAGCAACAGCTTTCTCGGTGTCGCCCGCCGATTTGTGAGCCCAGGCGAGCTGATAGAGCGCCTTGTCCGCGGCCTCGTAGTTGGGATTCTCGGCGAGGATCGTCTCGAATGTCTTGGCCGCCTCCGCGTGCTTGTCGAGGGCTGTCTCGGCCAGACCGCGTTCGTATAAGGCGTCGAACCTGTGCGGCTGCTCGCCGCCCGCGGCGAGGTAGGCGTCGGCGTCTTCCATGGCGCCTTGCTGATCGCCGATCTGCCGCCGGCTCATCGCGCGTGCGAAGAGGGCGTCGTCACGCAGCGGATGATCGTCGTAGTTGGTGAGAAGTGTGGTCAGGGCCTCCGCGGCCTTGTCGAACTCCTTGCCCTGCAAGAGCGCCCATCCCTTGCCGTAGAGTGCGTAGGGGACGTAGACCGACTGCGGCGCCTTGGCGACTACCGCATCGTACTGCCCGGCGGCCTCGGCGTATTCGCCGGCGGCGTAATGGTACTCGCCGAGGCGATAGTGGGCCTGGTCCAGCAGCGGGCTTTGCGGGAACTCCTCGATCAGCCGGCCGGCGGCGGCCTTCGCCTCATCGAGTTTGTTCTGCGCTCGATGAGCGCGGGATAACAACAATAGCGCTTCATCCGCCCGGCGGCCCTGCGGAGCGGCATCGACGGACGCTGCGAGCGCGGCTTCGGCTTCCGCCGGCTGGTTGAGATAGAACCGGCTGGCGCCGATCAGGAACTGCGCCTCGGCCGCGTCTTCCGGCTTCTCAAAAGTCTTCACCAACGGCGACAGGGCGTCGATCGTCTCCTGATATTTTTTTTGCAGATACAACGCATTCCCCCACCGCAGCCGCCAAAGCGACTTGTCGGGATGAGCGATGTCGGCGGCGGCCAACTCGGCGAAGATCTTGGCCGCTTCGTCGTGGTTGCGGAGTTGCAAGTGGCTCTCGGCGGCGATGTACTTCACATCGGGGGCGAGATCGTGCTCGGGAAACTTCGCCAGATACGCTTGAGCGTGCTGGAGCGCCTCCTCATGCCGCCCGAGCGACATCGCGGCGAAGGCGGCGTTGTAGAGCGCCGACGGCGCGTGCTCGCTCTCCGGGTGCTGCTCGGCGATGGCGACGAACAGCTCCAGAGCCTCCTCGTTGCCGTCGCCGGCTTCCAGCAGCCCTTCGGCCTGATCCATCTTCAGCGCCGCAAGATACGGGCTGTCCTGTGCTTTCGGAATCGTCTGCGCCGCCAGCTCGGCCGCCTTTTGCGGATCGCCCTGGTGAAGATGGATGCGGGCCAGCCAATGAGCCGCCTCGGGGGCGTACTTGGGGCTGGTTTCGATGACCTTCTGGAGCCACGGCGCCGCCGTGTCGAACTTATCACCGCGATAGTAGGCGCGGGCCGCCTCCATGCGGGCGTCTTCCACATAGACCGACTGCGGCCAGTTGTTGGGAATCGTAGCGTAGAGATTGGCCGCATCGACAAAACGATTCTGCTTCGCGACCGCCAGCGCCTGGCGGAATGCGGCGTGATCGGCCTGCGCGAAGCCCTCCAGCGCCGCCACTTCGTTGAACACCTTCTCCGCCTCGGCCAGTTGCCCCGCTTGCAGCAGCGTCTCCGCCTTTCGCATGCGGACTTCGGGGACGAGCTCGTGCTCGGGGAACTCGGCGAGGAACATACCGTAGACCTTCCCCGCCTCGGCGAACTGCCCCAACTCCTCGTGGGTCACGCCCAGCACATAGAGACCATCGGCCCGCAGATTCGACTCGGGATGCTCCTCCACAAACTTCGCGTAGGCCTGGAGCGCCTCGGCCTTTTTGCCCAGCCGGTAGAGGGCCTCGCCTCGCCAGAACAACGCCCGACCGGCGTACTTCCCCTCGGGATACTGCTCCAGGAGCGCTCCATACGCGGCGGCCGATTTGCCGTAAAGTTCGTCCCGCGTCTCCGGCGTGGTCGTTTCCAAGCCGGCGAGCGTGTACTGAGCCGCGGCAAGGTTGAAGCGGGCGTCCTCGGCCAACTCCAATTGCGGGTAATTGGCCACCGCCGCCTCGAAATGGGCGATCGCCTTCTGGTGCTCCTTCAACTGCAGCCGGCAAACGCCGGCATAGTATTGCGCCTTACCCGCGAGCGGATCTTGGGGAAACCGCTGGAGAAATTTTTCCCACTCTTCGGCGGCCAGTTCGAACGCGCCATTGTTCTGAAAATTCGCCGCATCGGCGTAAAGCCGCAATGCTTCGGGCGACGACTTCGGCGCCTCGGCCGGTGGCTTTTCCTCCTGAGCCGATGCACGCTGAGGCGCAGGCCCGGCGACAACGGCGGCAATCCCGGCCAAAACGGCAAGGGTCAAGAGTGTTCTCATGTTCCAAATACCTCGTATTCGCTTCATCTTCCGCGAGAGGGCGGGGAAATTGGCGTTCCGCACCTTAATGGCCGCTGTCGCCGCGTTTGTGGCGAAATCGCTGGAAAAGCAAGCCGCTGGCCAGCCAGAAACAGAGGCATAGCCGACAATTGAGTTTATCAATCGGCCCCGCACAGGGAAAGCAATTGAATGTTACGGAGCTTCTCGCCTCTCCAAGCCACGCCTGGCTCGCGTCGAGACGACGCAGCCGTTTGCCCGTTCCCACTCGAAGGATCCAAGGAGTCGCGTCCCATGGTGACAAGGTTCATTGACGACGGCATTTCCCTACGATAGAACGAGAACTAATTAACCAAAACTCGCAGGGAGAGAGTACGTGCGGCCGTCTTTCGTCATCGCTCTTGTCGCCACGCTTCTGTGCACGGCGATCGGCTGCCGGCGAGAGTCGGTTGTGGGTTTGGCTGATCGAGCATCCTCCGAAGCTGCAGGGACGTCAGCGGCCTCGGGCGACGCGCAGCCGCAGGCGAAGATCGATGAAGCCGCTTATCCCCACCTGCACAACCTGATCCAGGTTTCCGAAACGATTTACTCGGGGGGACAGCCGACCGGCGAGGAGGAGTTTGCGGAGTTGGCCCGCCTGGGGGTGAAGACGGTCGTCAGCGTCGATGGGGCGCGGCCGGATCTCGAAGCCGCGGAGAAGCACGGTCTGCGGTACGTTCACATCCCCATCGGATATGACGGCGTCCCCGAGGAGGCGGGCCAGTCGTTCGCTCAGCTCATGCGAACCGCGGAAGGGCCGTTCTTCTTCCACTGCCATCACGGGAAGCATCGCGGGCCCGCCGGCGCCGCTGTAGCCTGCATTGCCGCAGGTCAGCGAGACGCCAAAGAGGCGCTGGAGATTCTCGAACTGGCCGGCACAAGTAAAGACTATCCCGGACTCTGGCGCGACGTGGAGGACTATACGCCGCCTCCCGCCGGCGCCGAGCTGCCCGAGTTGGCGCCGGTGGCGGAGGTCGGCTCAATGGCCGCGGCGATGGCCCACATCGATCGGCACAACGATAACCTGAAACTGCTCGCCGCGAATAAGTGGCGGCCGCTCGCCGGTCAT
>JAHWKS010000779.1 GCA_019347795.1 Planctomycetota bacterium
CTTGGCCCTGCAGCAGGCGGCGATAGCTGTAGGCGGCGAGGCTGAACTTGTACTTCGTATCGGCGTCCGCGGAGAAGGCGCCGCGCGGAAGGCAGAGTGCGGCCGCGGCGCCGGTACCCAAAACGGCGCCGCGACGGAGAAACTCCCGGCGATGCACAAGACCGGCCATCGTTACGACCTCGCAGAAAGTGAGAGGAATCGCGAATTCACGCTCACATTCTGCTCGACGCGCAGCCGCGGTGCAAGCCGCTCGAACGCTGCTTCAATGCTCGCTTTTCGGTCGGCGCTGGGGACGTACTTTCGCGGAGCGAAAGACGACATTACTGCGGATACGTTCCGTAGTAGCTTCCCGGTTGCATCGGAACCATGTATGTCGTGTTCGGTTGGGCGAGACCGGGATTGCCGCCGAAGTTGCCCAAGAGAGGCAGGCGGAAACCGGTTGTCGAGCCGCAGCCCTGCTGGAGGTTGATCGGCTGATACGGAATTGTCGTCTGCGCGGGAGCGCCCACCAGCGAGGGCGCCACCGCCCCCGGAACCTGGACCTGCGGCGTCGCGGCGCCGAAGAATCCCGGCGCCAGCCCCGGCGCCGTGACGCCGAGTTCGGGACCGGCGTACGGGGCCGCGACGTACACCGGCGTCGGCGCCCCGGCGAAGGGCTGGATCGGCCCGAAGCTCGCCTGGCCGAAGGCGGAGGATGTCCAGAACAGGCACAGCGCCGCCGAAGCCGCAATAAACCATCGCCCGCCGTTCATCGCACACCAGCCTTTCGCACAAGAATCCAAACATCCCGGCAAAGAAATCCTTCTCAATTGTGCCGCAAGTTGCGATTAGGACAAGCATCACCCGAAGGAAAAGGAGCAAATCGAAGCGGCCGGCGGCGCGTCCCGCGGCGCAACCTGTTGCCGCCGCCCGACGTGCGCCGCCGTCCCCGGCGGAAAGATTTTTCGCCGCGAGGTGCACGGCCAGGTAAGCGATACCAATTAGGCCGATTGCACCGTCGTCTGCATCCAACGCGCGCCGATGCTTGCCCGTCCCAAACCGGCGGTCTACACTGACGGTACGTCCTTCAGGAACTCTTTGATGACGCTCGAAGCGATGATCGACAGTCTGAGCCGCGAAGAAAAGCTGGCGGCGATGGACCTCATTTGGCAAGACTTGGCTGCGAATGCGCCGTCATTCGCCTCTCCGCAATGGCACGAATCCGTGCTCGCCGAGCGGCTCAGGAACCCCAAATCGGGACCACGGCTACCTCTGGCGGACGCAAAAGCAGAAATCAAGGAAGCCCTCAATGCGCGTCGAGCTTCGGGTTGAAGCGCGTCGTGACCTGATCGAAGGCGCGTTGTTCTACGATCAGCAACGCGACGGGCTGGGCGACTACTTTTCCGAATGTCTACTTGCCGATCTCGAACGACTCGAACAGGAGGCAGGCATTCACGAAGTGATATTTGGCCTGCACCGGACACTGTCACGACGTTTTCCGTTCGCCATCTATTACCTAACCCACGGATCGGTTATCGACGTGGTCGCCATCCTTGACTGCCGCCGCGACCCTGCCGCAATCGCCGAACGCCTCAAGGGCGAGCAGACGTAAGTGAAACCGAAAGGGGATGCGAGGGCGAAGCTTGACGCGCTGCGGGTGGCTCCGACTCGATGTTGGCTCGCCCGTCAATTCAGCACCTCCGGCCTGTAAAAGAGCGGACCCGCGATTCCCAGTTCCGCGCCCAGGAGCATCCACACGAAAATCTGCAGCGACCAGACGATGAGGAACGCGGCGGCGTAGGGGACCATCGCCGAGATCAGCGTGCCCATGCCGCCGCGGGGGACGTACCGCTGCAAGTAGACCAGCACGATCACCAGGTACGGGTTGAGCGGCGTGACCACGTTCGTGACGCTGTCTCCCACGCGGTAAGCGGCCTGGGTCAGCTCGGGGCTGATGCCCGACATCATCATGATCGGCACGGCGATCGGCGCCAGCAGCGAGTACTTGGCCGACATCGAGCCGATGAACAGGTTGAAGAAGGCCACCGCGAGGATAAAGGCGATGATCAGCCAGAACGGCGAGAGGTTAGCCTCCGCCAGCAGCCGGCCTCCCGCCAGAGCCAGCATCGTGTCGAGGTTCGAGTAATCGAAGTACGCGATGAACTGCGCGGCGAAGAAAGCCAGCACGATGATCGGCGCCATGTTCGACATCGCCTCCACCAGCATCTTCGCCAGATCGCGGTCATTGCCGATCGTCCCCGCCGCCGCGCCGTACACGATGCCCGGGATGAGGAACACGAAGAAGATGATCGGCACGATCGACTCGATCCAGCGGGCGAACCTTTCCCCTTCGCCCGCCAGCGGGTAGCCGGGGACCGCCGCGGCGATGATGAACGCCGCCAGCGTCAGCAGGATCGCCGCCGCGGCCAGGGTCAGCCCGCGACGCTCGGTGGGCGAAAGCTGCTGTCCGGTAAGATCGTCCTTCGACGCGGGAACGGGGCCGCCTTCCTCGACGCTCTTCTCGGCCAGCCGCCGCTCCACGAACCAGGAGGTGACGGCCCAGCCGGTGAGCGTCATCGTCACGGTCGAGACGATCATGAAGTACCAGTTGCAGGTGGCGGCCACACGATAGCCCGCGTCAATCGGCGCCGCCCCGAGCTGCGTGAGCGCGGCCAGCATCGGGTCGAGGCCGGTCACCAGCAGGTTGGCGTTAAACCCGGCCGCCACTCCGGCGAACGCGGCCGCGATTCCCGCCAAAGGCGAACGTCCCGCCGCCTTGTACAACGCCGCGGCCAGCGGCGGAAGCACGATGTACCCGGCGTCCATCGCCAGGGAGGACTCGATCCCCAGGAACACCACCGCGGGCGTGAGCAGCGATCGCGGCACGACCTGCATGAACGCTTTGAGGCAGGCCGCGATCAGCCCCGACGCCTCGGCCACGCCGATCCCCAGCATCCCCACCAGCACCACGCCCAGCGGCGGGAAGTTGATGAAGTTGTCCTTCATCGTCGAGACCGCCCAGAACAGCCCCTCGGAGGTGAGCAGGCTGTTGGCCGTCTCCGCGTCCTCCAGCGGGACCCACACGATGCGACCGCCGTCGCCGGCCGCTTCCGCCGCCGACTCCGCCTCTGCCAGTTGCGGCGCCACCCGCTGCACCCGCCACTCCTGCTTCCACGCCACGTGCGAGACGAGCATCACCGCCAGCGTCCCCGCCACGAAGAGCGTGATCGGGTCGGGCAGCCGGTTGCCGACCCGCTCGATCCAGTCCAACAAGCGCATTCCGCGCGGCATGACGTGTCCTCGCTCGACGGCCGGCTCGCTTGAGCCAAGGAACAACGATCGGCGCCCGTTCAGGCCAAGGCGCCGTTATACCGTACGCGGGCGAGAATGGCGCATCCCCCTCCACGGGTTAAAAGTGAAACGGCCCGACGGGACTGGAAGCCCGACGCGCGTGTTTTGAAGTTGCGCCGTTTAGGTGTCAATTACACGGAAGTCCTGTATTCTGGCG
>JAHWKS010000780.1 GCA_019347795.1 Planctomycetota bacterium
CGGGTGCGAATTTGGAATCCTTCCCGAGAAGTCCGCGCCCACGGGCGCCAGGAAGCCGAGGGCGCCACGATCTGGGGCGCCGAGCACGACGCCCGACGAGTCGCCTCCGGAGCGGTTGCGACTTCGGATCGAGAGCAAGCCGCCGAGACCGCCCGGGCGGGGCACGTCGATTCGCAACTCCGCGCCGGGCGCCGCGCGGGCAAGCATCGCGAGGTCTGGGATAACCCGGTCTTGTGGCGCGAAGTGCGCACCTGGGCCTACGGCAAGAAGATCCTCATTGTCCACTTCGGATATTTCGTCGTTTTCGCAATGGCCGCCATCGGATTATGGTGGACGCTCCAGCAGGCGGAGGCGCTGGCGCCGAGCGATGAAATAGGCACGGAGTTGCCCCTTCCGGCCCGCCTGCTCACGCCGCTGTTGGTGGTGAGCGTGGCGATTGTGAACGCCCTGGCGGTTACCGCGATCACGAATGAGCGCGACGGCCGCTCGCTGGACCTGCTCCTGGCGACCGACCTTTCGGCCCGGGAGTTCGTACTGGGCAAGCTCGGGGGCGTGTTCTGGGTCACCAAGCCGATGGTGGTGCTGCCGGTGCTCCTGTGCATTTACCTCTGGGGGAGCGGCGGGGTGGGGCTGGAGAACCTGGTCTATCTTCTCGGGGGCCTGGCGGTGATGTTCCTCTTCGCGGCGATGCTCGGCATCCACTGCGGGATGATCTACGCCAGCAGCCGCACCGCGATCGCCGTCAGCCTGGGAACGGTGTTCTTTCTGTTCCTGGGCGTGGTGACGTGCATCTTGATGATGATCTCCTTCAGCGGCTCGTTCCAGGTGCAACTGGCGCCCTTCCTGGCGTTCATCGGCGGCGGCGCGGTGGGGTTGTTCCTGGCGCTGGGGGCGAGGAACCCCTCGGCCGCCATCGCGGCTGCGTCAATCATTGCCCCCTTCGCCACGTTCTTCGCCATCACCAGCTACCTGCTGGGGAACCGCGAATTGACGGTGTTTCTGGTCGTCGCGGGCGCCTACGGCTTCGCCACCGCAGCGATGCTCGTCCCCGCCATCGGCGAGTTCGACATCGCCATGGGCCGCACCCAGGGACAGGAAGAGTAGGCAGAAGAGACGGTGTTCGATTCCATTTGCTCGTGCCCGGCGGAAAATGGCAGACGGTGATTTGCAGCCCCGTTTCGTCCGAGAAACGGGCTGCATCCTAGTCAGCGGGGGAAGCAAGTCAACCATCAAGCTGCCGGTGTGCCGGTGGCTTTACCGCAAAAGCTCTTCGCGGTAGCGGCGCATGACGTCGCTGCGGAGGAGGAGGCCGACCAGGTGGCGGGCTTCGCCCTGGCCGGCTTCCACGGGGAGGGTCTCAATATCGCGGACCCCGAAGTCGCGGAGGGCCTCCAGGAGGTTCGCATAGGGAGGCACGGCGATCGGCAGCATCATGGCGATGTCTTCCGCGTTCACCAGGTACGGCGAAACGTCGCTGTCCAGGATGCGGTGCAGGTCCTCGGCGCGGATGATCCCTACAAGCTTGTCGTGCTGGTCAAGCACCGGGAGGGTTTCGATGTGGCTGTTCTCGCGGGCGACGCGGACGATTTTGGCGGCATTGTCGGTGTTGCGCACCGTGGGAAAGTCGCGGATCATCACGTCGCGGACCATCACGTGCTCCAGCGGGTGAAGGTCGTGCCCGCGGGCGATGAACTCGCCGCGCCGGCTGAGCTTCTTGTAGTAGATGCTCTCCGGGTCGATGAGCTGCGCGACCACGCTGGCGATTCCGGCGGCGACCATGATCGGCAGGATGATGTTGTAATCGTCCGTCATCTCGTAAACCACGAGAATGGCGCTTAAGACGCCGTGCGTGGTGCCGGCCACGACCGCCCCCATGCCGACGATGGCGTAGGCGCCGGGATGGGCCGCGACGCCGGGCGCCAGGAGGTTCGCGCCCAGACCGAAGGCGGCGCCGAGCGTGGCGCCGATGAAGAGCGACGGCGCGAAGATGCCGCCCGATCCCCCGCCGGAGAGCGTGATGCTGGTCATCAGCGGCTTGAGCAGCGCCAGCGGCAAGAGCCACATCAGTTCCCGAACCATTTGCCCGCGCGAGAGCGGCGTCATCTCGGCGCGTTCCACGGGGCTCGGCTTGCTCGCATCCTGCAATCGCAACGAGTGATCGACCACGCTGTATCCCACACCCATCAGCGGCGGCAGGAGATGCCCGTGACGGGCGATCTCGCGGCGGGCGGCGGAAGACAACACCGGCGAGGCGACCGGATACAGCACTCCGGCCAATCCCACCAGCGCCCCCGCGAGCACGGCGCGATGCCACCACCGCGGCACGTAGCGGCGTCCCAGGTCTTCCACGAAGTAGAGAAGCTTCGTGAAGCCGACGGCCATCAATCCGCAGGCGATGCCCAGAACGATGAATAGCGGCAACTGCTCCCAGGCCCCTTCGAACCGATGCAGCACGCGCGGGAAGGCCGCCTCCAATCCGTGCTCGCCGACGTGGACCTGCACCACGTTCGCCAGCACGCTGGCGACGACGATCGGCGTCAGGCTTTCAACCGCGAACGAGCCGAGGATAATCTCGCTGGCGAAGATCACCCCCGCCAGCGGCGCATTAAAGGTGGCGCTGATGCCCGCCGCGCCGCCGGCCGCCAGGAGCACCTTGATGTAGCGAGGCGAGAGTCCGAAGTATTGCCCCGCCATGCTTCCCAGCGTGGCGCCGATCTGCACGATCGGTCCTTCTCTTCCCACCGATCCGCCCGTGCCGATGCTCACGCCGCTGGCGAGGATCTTCACCACCGCCACCCGCGGACGAATCCGGCCGTCATGCCGGGCGACGGCGGTAATCACCTCCGGCACGCCGTGCCCTTCCGCCTCGGGAGCGAACCGCCGCGTGAACCAGGCGACCGCGAGCAACCCGCCAATCGGCGTGAGCAGCACGAAAATCCAGCCGGCATAGTGCTGCTCGGCCGCTCCCACGGCGGAACTCAGCGTAAGGTGCGTGATGGACTCAATGAGGAAGGAAAACAGCGCAGCGCCGTAGCCGGCCAGAATGCCGACTAGCGCCGAGAGAGCGATCGTCACGTGCAGCGGCCGCAGCGCGTTGGGGAAAACCCGCTGGACCGGCTGTTTGTCAAGGAATCGCGGGGTCGGTGGAAACCGCAATTTCGCCATTAGCTTCTCGGCACGCGCATAGCATCGGGAGGACAGGGACCGGAGTGTAACGCGCGGCCGTCACGGCGAGAACGGCGGCCCGATCGATGAAATTCGATGAAAATCCGCACTCTCGACAGTCCGCGGAAGAGCGCGGTAGGATGCGGGATTATCTCTTTCGCCGGCTACGGGGAGGGTGGAGCATGCACGACAAGATCAGGTACACCGCGATTACCTTCGACGACGTGCTTCTGGAGCCGCGCTACAGCGATGCCGTCCCCTCCGACGTGGACGTGCGGACAAGGCTTACCCGCCGGATCGCGCTCAACATTCCCCTCCTCAG
>JAHWKS010000781.1 GCA_019347795.1 Planctomycetota bacterium
CGGTGAGCCCGCCGATCAGATCTGCCGGGGCCGTTAGCGTCGTCAGCACGCGGTCCGTCAGCGGATTGAAGACCACGATTTCATTCGGCTGGTGCACTTCGATGTACACTAGTCCGTTGAGAAATGCGATTCCCGCGGTTTCGTCTGTCGGCGGGAGGACGTCGGCGTCGAGGACGGCGCCGGTGTTCAGATCGAGTTCATAGAGCGTGTGCGCCTGCTGACCCGCACCGCGCCCATCGATGTAAAACAGGCTCCGCGGTCCCGCCGCCAGGCCCTGCGGACCGATCGTCGCAACCGCGGCGGGCGCCGGAAAGCTGTTGAGCACCGCCCCGGCGGCGTCCAATTCGTAAATCGTTGGCGTAGCGCCATTCTCTCCGCGAACGGCAAATAACCGCGGTCGCGGAGTCGTCTGTCGCCAACCGGGCTGGCGTTCCTCGCGGACGGTGAATTCTCCCGGCGCCACGGTTAATACGTAGTCGCCGTTCTGGTCCGTAATTGCAAACGGTTCGACCGCGTCCCGATCCCGATCGCCGTCGAGGTCCGCGTAGATGATCCATCCCGGTAGTCCCGGCTCCCCGGCGTCTTGCACCGAGTCGCCGTCAAGATCATTCCACTTTCGACCCTCGATTATCGCGACGTTGGCGCCGCGGATTCGCAAGTTGTCCAGCTTAATGCCGGGGAACACCACGCTTCCATCGCTTCCGAACTGAAAACGCAGCGTGACGACCTCGCCCGCGAACGGCGAAAGATCGAACTTCGCTCTTCCTGTCGCGAGGTTTCCGCCGCCGTCGAATCCTACGCTGCCGATGTTTGGCGAGAGCCCCGATTTCGGGTCGTATTGCATGCCCGCAACCGGCGGCAGCAGCCCCGCAGGAGGTGAAATCGCTCCGGCGGCCGCCAGCACATTGAAGCCGTCCCAGAAATCCTCGATATGCACGGCGTAGTCGAATTCCAAAGAGACGTATTGATAGTCCTGAAGATCAACGGTGGCCTGGTAGTAGGAGTACTCATTATTGCCGTAGTTGCCGGGGTGCCCCGCCATCATCGTGCCGTTGCTCAGGAAGGCGTTGGTGCTATTGACTGTGAACGCTCCGGCGACGCTTTCGCCGGCGCCGAGACCTTGCTCAAAATCCTGATTGAAAATATCGACCAGCACGATCACGGCGGCAGCGTCGGCGGCGACCGCGGGGCTGCCGGCGCCATTGTCAGCATCGTTGTAGGTGACGGTGATCACCTGCCCGCCGAGCACCTCGAGGACTGCGTTGCCCGGCGTCGCCGCTCCGGAAGCGGTATTGATGCCGCCGGCGAAGACGCCCGCAGCCGATTCATTCAGCGTGATGGTTTCGCTATCGCCGCCGTTGGCGGCGATGAGGACCGCCGCCGTGCCTGCGCCTGCCAGGTCGCGATCGCGCAGGGTAACGTTGAGCGATTCCCCAACCCCATACGCGTCCCTATCCAACTCGACCACGCCTTGACTGGTCGGAGGAAGGTCAAACGCCTCGATGACGCTCAGCGAGTTGGCGCTGCCGCCGTCCAGCGCACTGTAACCCATTCCGCGTCGGGCAAAGGCGGTCCAGATCTCAAGCTGATTCGCGCCGCCCGTCAGGTTTCGGTCGGCCAGCAAGATGGCGTTCCGAGCGTCCAGCATCGAGGGATTGGCCGGCTGGAGCTTCAAGCCGTCCATCACCAACTGCAGCGCCAGCGTATTCCCCTTGCCGCTGGCGGCGTTGTAGACGTCGGGTTCGTAGCCGTGCTTGTTGATCAGAAGCCAGTTCAGATCCCACAGGGCCGAGGCCCACACTTCGCCTGCCCCATGCGGTTGGTTAAGCGTCGTAATGTCTGCATAGGTGAGCGGGTTGACGGCCATGTCGAAGCTGTAGGGGAAGTTGCGAATGCCCGGCCCGTTCGGCGGGAGGCCGAGCACGTAGTTCCCGACCGGGTAAGCGTCGTTCTGCCCATCGCCGGACTTCTGGGTGAGCATGAGGGACCACCAGTCGCTCCACCCTTCGCCCATGGCGCGGCTTTGGGCGGACTGGAGCGCGCCGGAGTTCCCCGGTCCGCCGGTCAGGCGATTCGAGACGCCATGGCCGTACTCGTGCACGATGATCGTGTTGTCGAGGTCACTGTCGCGATTGGGGGTGGTGCGGTTGAAAATGTATTGCTGCATTCGCGGGTTCGTGCCCTCGGGCGGCGTCGCAAAGTTGGCATTGTTGACGCCCGAGCCGTCTTGCGCATCCGCGAGGACGTGGTCATTTCCCGCACCTTGGCCGGTGTAGTTGGTCGTCTGGAAGTTGCCGGCCGCCTCGTTAAAGCCATAGAGGTAATGAATGTCGTGCAGAACGTTGTTCATGGAGAACAAATTCGAAATAACCGCGGACTCATAGGTCAGCGGGGCTTGACTGAAGTCGATCGGGAAGTCGAACGTCAGGTTCCCCCCGCCGATGTCGCCGCCAGGCCGAAAACCACCGGTGTTATTGTTGTCTCGATCCTCCTGCGCCCAGACATTATTTCCGCGCGTATCCGTGAATTCATTGCCCGCGGCGCCGTTGTTGTCGTGCCAGCCGAACGGCGATCCGGATGCGTGGTGTGGATCGCGCACCAGCGAGCGGGCGCCGTCGTCAGGGTTCTCAAGCGGCAGCGGAAAGACCCGGTAATCTGCGAATCCCGCCGCCCAGTCGATGACTTGAAGCACCTTGCCGCTTGCGGCGCTTACACTGGCGTCATACCAGTGATCGCCGTCGACGGTTTGTACGTTCAGCCGCCACGCCAACTGGACTCCGCTCTCCGTCGCCACGTAGTGCATCTCGACGGGGATGTCCTCTCGAGAGACGCCGCTTGCGGACACGAGCGTACTGGCGCTCGCCGTCCCTTCCTTATGAAGCTCGCGGGGCGAATCCACCCCCCAGTCAAAAAAATCCCCCAGCGAGATCAATGCCTGCGACGGCGACAAAGCGGCCATCCCCGAAGCGGGCAGCGCATCCAACCCTGCCACAAAACTGCTCCCCACGCTCAGCACCTCCCCGGCGGCGCCGACATTGACATTCAACACCGCATTGGCGACGGCAAGCCCCTCGTGCACCTGTTGGAGATACACATGCGTCACCCCCACGTGCTCGCTGAGGTACTGATCGGTGACGGCGAACTCATCCAGATCGCCGGCGGTAAGCCCCAGCTCGGCCGCGTGGGCCGCCTGGCGAGTGCGCCATTCGATCTCATCTTCCAGCTCTGACAGGCGTTCGCGCTCTGCCGTCGTTGTGGAGTCGGCGGTACCCGATGAGTCGCTCTCGAGCCTGCTGGCGAGTCCGTCCCACTCTGCCCAGAGGTCAGCCAGTGTTGCTCCTTTCGCGTCGTGGTGCATGTGCTCGTGGGCGACGTTCGTGGCGAATGACTTGGCGCCGTCTCGGTAGAGCGATCGGACGATCCGGTCGAAGGGATCGTCGGGGTCGAGGATCCCGTGGCGTTCGAGTTCGAGTTCGGGGAACTG
>JAHWKS010000782.1 GCA_019347795.1 Planctomycetota bacterium
ATCGGGGCGTGGGGAGTGGCATGGTTGGCGAGGCCGGTGATGCCCCGCGATTTCAAGTCGTTCGCGCATGCGTAAAGGTGTCGCTCGGCTCACCAAGCCATCCACGCGACCCAGCCACCGGGAATCGAAGGCGGACACAGCCCGCAGCCTGAAAAGAGCTGCGACCCCTTTCCCTCCACCTAAAAGCCCGTCGCGTGGTAAGCGTCAAAAAGAAAGGTGGCGCCACGGCTCGTCGCGGACTCTGCCAAAGACCAGTACGCTCGGGAAGCTGAATCGCTCGCCAGCAGGGGCAACAGCACAGTCAATCCCCCACATACGTTCCGCTGAATATGGCCAAACAGAAAGCGCTCCCTTCCAGGGTGTGTCACTGGGACCGTACAGCACTTCAGCCTTTGCGTGCAGCGTTGCAGTATAGTGTACTTCCAGGCGCTCTTGCCCTTCTAAGTGTGAGTGACGTTTTACGCCCGTGCACTTGATATCGCGCAGCTCGACAAGATCGGGATCAAGGTTTGATATCCGTAGAAACGCCGCCCGAATCTCCTCGTCGCTCGGCCGCGGGCCAAAGTCCAGCAGCGCAAAAGAGAGAACCGACACCATGAAAACGCCGACACCAAGTGCTAAAATCGCCGCCACAGCCACCGGCGGATTCTTCCGGATCAGGTGCCAAAGATTCTCGGCGACAGAAGGAAGTTCTCGAAACGGGGCTGCTGGAGCTCCCAGCGTCGATCGGGCAGCCGGCGGACGCACGCCCCGCGGCGGCTCAGGCAGCAACTCGGCCGTAAAAGGCTCCGACTGCCCCCCCGGCACAGTAATTTCTTCTTGGCAGGCCGGGCACTGCGCCCGGTGACCTCCTTGGTGCGGCTTCCCCGTGAGCGATTTTCCGCAGCTTGGACACGCAAAACGAAAGCGTGGTTCGGGCGGAGTTGCCATAATCTACCTCGGCATGTCAGAGAGACAAGCGAAATGGGAAGAGTGCCAACGAGACTCCAGAAACAGGATTACACACTATCGTGACAACACACAAATTGTAGAGAACTAGAGAGACATTTTACCTTTGTCGACCCTCCTCACGTCCAAAATTGGCGGTCGAGCATGCGGTAGTTGATGGCTTCGCTGATGTGCTCGGGGGCGATGTCGGCGGCGCCGGCCAGGTCGGCGATGGTGCGGGCGACGCGGAGGACTTTGTCGTGGGCGCGGGCGGAGAGGCCGAGCTCGTTGACACTTGCCTTCAGCAGGTGGGCGCAGGCCTTGTCGAGCTTGCAGAGCTGGCGGATGTGGCGCGTCGTCATCTGGGCGTTGTAGCGGGCGCCGAGATGCTTGAAGCGCTCGACCTGAATTCGCCGGGCCGCCATCACCTGCTCGCGCATCTCGCGGCTGGAGGTGCCGGTCACCGAGGAAGAGAGCTCCTGGAACGGCACCGCGGGGACCTCGATGTGCATGTCGATGCGGTCGAGCAGGGGTCCCGAAATCTTGTGGAGGTACTTTTCGATTTGCGGCGGCGTGCACTGGCAGCGGCGGCGGGGGTCGCCGCGGTAGCCGCAGGGACAGGGGTTCAGGGCCGCCACGAGCATGAAGTCGGCCGGGAAGGTGGTGCTGTTGAGGGCCCGCGAGATGGTGACCACGCGGTCTTCCAGCGGCTGGCGAAGCACCTCCAGCGTGCGGCGATGGAACTCCGGCAGCTCGTCGAGGAACAAGACGCCGTGATGGGCGAGGCTGATCTCGCCCGGCGTGGGCGTGCTGCCGCCGCCTACCAGTCCCGCATCGCTGATGGTGTGGTGCGGCGAGCGGAAGGGGCGGCGGGCCATGAGCGGCTGGCCCGGCGCCAGGCGCCCCATTGCGCTGTAGATGCGGGTCGTCTCGATCGATTCGGCCGACGTGAGCGTCGGCAAAATCGTCGGCAGCCGCTTGGCGAGCATCGTCTTTCCCGAGCCGGGCGGCCCAAGCATCAGCAGGATAAACCCTATTGCCCCCAAGGCGGAGATTGCTATACTGAGCATCATAGCCGAATCTTACCACGGGAGGTGCTCATGGCAATCGTCTATTCCTACCTGCGATTCTCACGCCCTGAGCAAATGAAGGGCGACAGCCACCGCCGGCAGGTGAACCTGGCGCCCGTCTGGGCGAAGCAGAACGGCCACGAATTAGACGCCTCCCTGGACCTGAGCGATAAGGGCGTCTCCGCCTTCCGCGGCAAGAACGCCGCCGTGGGCGCCCTGGCGGAGTTCCTTGACGCGGCTCAAGAGGGGCGGGTGAAACCCGGCTCGATCCTCGCCATTGAATCCTTCGACCGCCTGAGCCGGCAGGAGATTGACGACGCCGACCAGTTGTTCCGGCGCGTGCTGAAAGCGGGTATCGAGATTAAGACGTTCGAGCCGGATGATTACTTCACGGAAGCCGACTTGAACAATCCGATGAAGCGCGTCATGGCGCTGATGATTATGAGCCGGGCGCACGAAGAGTCGGCGACGAAAGCCTGCCGGCTCAAGAGGGCGTGGAGCGAGAAGCGGGAGCGAGTCGGCGAGCGGAAGCTGACGGGCATTTGCCCGAAGTGGCTTCGGCCCGTGCGGAACGACGCGGAGCAGGTTGTCAGCTTCGAGCCGATTCCCGAGCGGGTGGAAACCGTGCGGCGCCTGTTCAGCATGGCGGCCGATGGGATGGGCTACATCGCCATCGTGAAGGCGCTCAACGCCGAGGGCGTGCCGACGCTCGGTAAGGGCGAGTTGTGGGCGCGTTCATCCGTGCGGAAGATCCTCACCGGACGGGCCGTGCTGGGCGAGCACCAGCCCCACGAAATGCGCGACGGGCGCCGTATTCCCGTCGGCGAGCCGATCCCCGATTACTTCCCCCGCGTGATTGAGGACCGCGACTTCTACGCCGTGCAGCAATCGCTGGAGGCGAGGCGGACTCAGCCGGGGCGTCACAGCGACCGCGTCGCGAACCTGTTCACGGGGCTGGTGCGGGACGCTCGCGACGGCAGCACGTGTCAACTGGTCGATAAGGGCTTCGGGCTGCAACTCGTATCGTCGGCCGCGAAGTCTGGACATCCCGGCGCCGTCTATCTTGCATTCCCCTACGCACCCTTTGAGCAGGCGCTCCTCGCCTGGGGCTATGACCTGAATCTGGGCGACGTGCTTCCCCGCAAGGCGACGAACCTGGAGGCGGCGCTCGGCAAGGTGGAAGGCAAGGTCGCGGACCTGGGGAACCGGATCGAGACGCTCCGCCGGAAGATGAAAACCGCCGACAACTTTGATGCTCTGGTTGACTTGCTGGTTGAACTGGAGAACGACAAGGCGGACGCCGAAGCGAAGGTCGAGGCGCTCAAGCGGGAAATGGCGACCACGGAAAGCGAGGCATTGGACCGCACAAAGGAACTGATTGAACGGCTTCAGGCCGCCGACGCCGAAGAGGTTTACCGGCTGCGGCTCAAGCTGCGGTCGATGCTCAAGCGGCTTGTGGCCAGCATCGTGCTCCTGCCCAGATCG
>JAHWKS010000783.1 GCA_019347795.1 Planctomycetota bacterium
CCACGCTCAAGGACTGGTGCACCGCGACGTGAAACCGGCCAACATCCTCCTGGAATTGGGCGTCGATCGCGTGATGCTCACTGACTTCGGCCTGGCCCGAGCCGCGGACGACGCCAGCCTCACGCGCACGGGGGTGATCGCCGGCACGCCGCAATATATGTCCCCCGAGCAGGCCCGCGGCGACGCGGTGGACCATCGGACCGACCTGTTCAGTCTGGGAAGCGTCCTCTACACGATGTGCGCCGGCCGGCCGCCGTTCCGCGCAGAGACCAGCTACGGGGTATTGCGCCGCATTACGGACACGCACCCGCGGCCGATCCGCGAGATCCATCCTGACATCCCCGAGTGGCTGACGAAAATCATCGCGCGACTGCACGCGAAGAACCCGTCCGGGCGATTTTCTTCCGCCGAGGAAGTCTCCCGACTGCTTGAGCAATGTTTGGCGCACGTTCAGCAGCCGATGGCGGTCGCGCTGCCGGAGCCGCTCCAGGAGAAACTGGCCAACGATAGCGAACAGAAAGGCGCCGCGGTTCGCCGGAACAGGCTGCGCCGCTTCGTCGCCAGTCTCGTCGTGATCGCACTGGCGACGGGATGGGGAACGTGGGCGATGATGCACGACCGACCTGCGGAACGCGCAAGCCAACTTCAGCCAGGCCCGGACGAAGCGTCGGGAGAAAAAGGTGATTAATCCGCAGCGACGTGTGAAGACGGCGCCTCGGAGCAACTCGAAGAATTGGGCGCAGCGGCATAAGACATGTAGTAAAGCTCCTCGCGCCTCTGGGACGAGCCAAACCAAACCTCTCCACAGGAAGATTCGCCATGAACCGAAGCTTGATTCTGTTCCTCCTCCCGGCTGTCCTGCTGGCTCTGCTCATCGACGGCGGCGCCGCGCAGGGAAGCGATCCTACGTCGCCTCGCATCGAGAGTCTCCGTGCCGAATACGAACGCCTCGACCGCGAGGCCGCGCAAGCCGCCGCCGAATATCGAAAAACGCGCGGCGCGGACGACGGGCCGCGATCTGCGGAGCAACGAGATAAGCAGAAATCCGAGGTGCGCGAGCGCGTGGCCGCCGCCTTTGCCGCCCGGCAAGCGCTGCAGCGGGCCGAGCTGAATCAACTGCGCGGGCAGTTTGCCCGTATCGAGCGGCAAATCGAGTCCCGCGATCGTATCCAGGACGAGATCATCGACCGCCGCCTTGAAGAGCTGATCGACCCGAACCTGCAATGGGCGCCGGGCGAATCGCCGGCCGCCGGCCTCCCTTCGCTGGCCGAAACGCCGGCGAGCAGCAGCGAAGTGCAAGCTCTTCAGCGGATTCAGGCCCTTGAAGCCGCCGCCGACGCCGAAGCGTCGCCGTCGCGAAAAACCGAGTTGTACCGTCAGGCCGCTGCCGCGTACGAGGAGATTTACAGGAAACACCGCAGCCAGGTGCTGGGCTTGTACGCCCGGCTGTATCAGGCCCGCTGCCTGGAGAAGCTGTGCGAGGACACTCAGGCGAGAGCCATTTACTCGCAACTTGGTTGGACGCCCGACGAAGCGCGGGCGAAGCTCTCCACTCCCGACGAGCGCGCGGGTGAAGCGGCCCCGCCAGGAGCGCCCCGCATCGTCGGAGTGTTGAACTACGGCGAGTCGCGCGTGGCGGAAATTCGCAGCAGGATATCGGGGCGCATCGAGCGATTGCATGTTGGTCTCCCGGGCGTCGAAGTTAAGAAGGGGCAAGCGCTGGTGGATCTCTATAGCGCCGAACTCCAAACAGCACAGGAGGAATTCCTCGCCGCGCTCGGATTCACGAGAGAGCAGGACCGGCGCCTTCTCGTCGCAGCTTTCGAGAAGCTGCGACTCCTGGGTATGACCGAGAAGCATATCGGCGAACTGGAAAAGAGCGGCAAACCATCGGGAGATCTGACGTTGTTTGCCCCTTTCGACGGCGTCGTGACGGAGAGCCCCGCCCGGCAGGGCCAGCATGTGCAAGAAGGAACCCATTTGCTGACGATTGCCGACCTGAGCCGGCTCTGGGCCAGGTTCGACGTTCCCTCCTCAGAGATTAGACACTTGCGTATAGGCCAATCCATCGACTTGGCGTCCGAAGATTTCCCAGGTCAAACCTTCCCAGGCAAGATCATCTCCATCAGCCCGCAAGTGAACCTCGACCGCACGATCACGGTCATTGCTGAAGTCGCCAACGACCACCGACTCCTCAAGCCGGGTATGGCGGTTCAGGCAGTCCTACAACCAGGCGATGGTGCGGCGAGCGAGGTTAACCTGCAAGCACAAAAGCACGTGGAGCTGGCGCAGCAGCGCTTGCAACTACTGATCGAGCAGTATCGCGCCGGAAACGCCCGCATCGGCGAGATGGTGGCCGCTCACACGGACTTGCTGGAAGCCCGGCTTTCTGGGGCGCAAAATGCGCAAGAGCGAAGCGCCGCAATACGTGACCACCTCGCGCTACTAAAGGACCTGCTCCGGGTCGAGCAGGCCCAGTACAAAGCGGGCCAAGCGACGCAGACCGACATCCTCGCCATCCAGGCGGAAATCTTGAAGACCGAGCAGCGGCTCGCCGGCCGTGCGGCGGACGAATCCGCGTTAACGCCGGCGGGCGCGGACGCTGCTGACCCCCGGCCGACTCGTCCAGCCCCGCAAGCTTACGATCATGAGACGCAAGAACGATTGCTGCGTCTCGATCTGGACGCCGCGATGTTGCGCGTGCAGGCGGCGAAGGCTTTGCTCGCCGAAGCGGAGGATGCTCGCAAAAGGTCGCCGGGCGCCGTTTCTGAGGCCACAATCCGCGAGCGGAGAGTTGCGGTGGAATTGGCCGAGTTGGAAGTTCGGCGAGCCGAGACGCTGCTTGAGGCGCATCAGGAAAGCGGGGCCGAACGCCCGCAGCTCGAGCGGCCCGACTCCGCCGCGCATGTCAAAGAGGCCGATCTGGCGAAACTGGCCTGGGACGTGCTGGGGATGAAGTTTGAGCCGATCGATCGGCAAGCCGTCGAGACCAGCCCGTTCCGCGGCGGCATGGCCATTCTGGAAATCCTCACCGACGGCCCCGCCCACAAGGCCGGCTTGAGGGCGGGGGACATTTTGGTCGGGCTGCACGTCTGGGAAACAATCTCCAACGACAACCTGGCGTTCGTCCTCCAGCAGGAAGTCCTCCGCGAAGGCGGCGCCGCTTCCTCGGGACTCAAAGCCTACGTGCTGCGAGACGGCGACGTGCTCATCGCGACGCTCTCGCCCGACCGGCGCCGCCTCTCCTCCGGCCGCCCCCGCTAGGCGAGGGCGACGGTCACAGAGACGGGGACCAGGACAGGCCGGCATCAACGACGCAGCGCGGCCATCAGCGCGACCACGTCGTCTTTCGCGAGGTTGTCGAGATCACCCCGCAGGAACTTGAGAGCGAAGCGCTCTTCTTCGATCTCGCGGGCCGTGCGGAAGCCGCGGCGGCGGAAGAACGTCACCGGAGGACACCAGCCCTGGACGGCGTGCT
>JAHWKS010000784.1 GCA_019347795.1 Planctomycetota bacterium
GCCACTCACAGCGAAGCCCGCCTGCTGGATCTGGCCCGCAAGTACGACGCGCAGTACATACTCGTCGACCGCCTTCGCACGCCTCGCAGCCTCAGCTTCGAGCGAGTCTACCCGCAGTCGATAAGCGAGAATCCGTATTACGTCGTTTACCGCGTGTCCGGGAACCAAGATGATCGCCGACAGCAGCCACCGAAGAAACAGTAGCCACGGATGAACACTGATCAAACACGGATAACGGCGGCCGAAGGGCTACTGGCGCTCAATCTAATGTCTTATCCGTGTTCAATCCGTGTCCATCCGTGGCTAATTTTCTCCGTGGCCTACGACTTGGCGCTGATCACCGACTTGGCCTGAGCGATCACGTTCTCCGTCGTGATGCCGTACTTCTTGTAGAGATCCTTAAAGGGACCCGAGGCGCCGTAGTGGTTCATGCCAATGAAGCGGCCGCGGGCGCCGAGGTAGCGATCCCACGACTGCCGAATGCCGGCCTCGACCACGACCCGCGCCGTCGCCTCCGGCGGAAGCACCTGATTGCGGTACGACTCATCCTGCTCTTGGAACAGCTCCATCGACGGCATGCTCACGACCCGCGCTTTCACGCCCTCGCCCTTGAGCTGCTCGTACGCTTCGACGCAGAGGTGCAGCTCGCTGCCCGTGCCGATGAGGATCACGTCGGGCTTGCCTCCTTCGGCGTCGGCGAGCACGTAGCCGCCGCGGGCCACGCCTTTGGCCGAAGCGTACTTGCTGCGGTCGAGCGTGGGAATGTTTTGCCGCGTGAGCACGAAGGCGGTGGGACGGGTCTTGATCGGCAGCACGGCGCGATACGCCTCGGCCACCTCGTTCGCGTCGCCGGGACGCATCACGATCACCCCGGGGATCGCCCGGCACGCCGCCATATGCTCGACCGGCTGGTGCGTGGGACCGTCCTCGCCCAGGCCGATCGAGTCGTGCGTGAGCACATACAACACCGGCAACTGCATGATCGCCGAGAGCCGCAGCGAAGGACGCAGGTAATCGGTGAACACAAAGAACGTCGCCCCGTACGGCCGCAGTCCCGCCAGCGCCATCCCGTTGCAGGCGGACGCCATGGCGTGCTCGCGAACGCCGAAGTGCAGGTTTCGGCCGGCGTAGTTCTCGGCCGAGAAGTGGCCGGCGTCTTCATCGTTGAGGATCGTCATCGTCGAAGGCGCCAGATCAGCCGAGCCGCCGATGAGCCAGGGGAGATGCGGCGCCAGGCTGTTCAGCACCTTGCCGGAGCTGACCCGCGAGGCCAACCCTTTGGCGTCCGCCGGGAACGTAGGAATGCCTTGGTCCCAGCCTTTGGGCAACTCGCGGCGGAACATCGTCTCCAGCTCCGCCCCTTCCTGCGGATGCTTTTTCTTGTATTCGGCGAACTGCTGCATCCACTCGTCGTACGCTTCCCGGCCGCGGGCGGCGACCGTTTCGGCGAAATGTTCCCGCACTTCGTCGGGGATCAGGAAGTGCTCATCCTCCGGCCAGCCATAGACTGCCTTGGCGGCCCGCACTTCGTCCTCCCCCAGCGGCGCGCCGTGAGCGCCGTGCGTATTGGCCTTGTTCGGCGCCCCATAGCCGATGGTGCTGCGGACGATGATCAACGTCGGCCCCTCCTCATTGCTCTGGAACTGCTCCAGCGCCGCGGCGATGGCCTCCGTGTCGTTGGCGTCGGTAACGTGGACCACGCTCCAGCCCAGCCCCTCGAACCGCCGGCCGACGTTCTCGCTGAAGGCCAGTTCCGTGTCGCCTTCGATGGTGATGTGGTTGTCGTCGTAGATCCAGCAAAGATTGGAGAGCTTGAGGTGCCCGGCCAGCGACGCCGCCTCGCAGCCGACGCCTTCCATCAGATCGCCGTCGCTGCAGAGGGTGTAGACGTCGAAGTCGAACAGCTCGAAGTCGGGCCGGCTGTACCGCGCCGCCCGCCACATGGCGGCCATCGCCATGCCGACGCTGTTCCCCACGCCCTGGCCGAGCGGCCCGGTGGTGGTCTCCACGCCGGCGGCGTACTCGTACTCGGGATGCCCCGCGCAGGGGCTGCCGACCTGGCGGAAATTCTTGATGTCGTCCAGCGAGATCGAGAGCTTCTCCAGGACGTTGTCCTCCTCATCCACCCCCTTCACGCCCGCCAGGTGCAGCACCGAGTAGAGCAGCATGGACGCATGGCCGCAGGAGAGAATGAAGCGGTCCCGGCCGGGCCAGCGCGGCTGCTCCGGGTTATAGCGGAGGAAGCGGCTCCAGATGGTGTGGGCCACGGGGGCCAGGGCCATCGGCGTCCCCGGATGCCCGCTGTTGGCCTTCTGCACCGCATCCATGGCAAGCGTGCGGATGGTGTTGATCGCCAGTTGCTCGACACTGGTGGTGGAGACAGACATGCGGATTTCTCTCTCGCCGGAGCGGAATTGCCAAGGAAAAACCAGATAGGCAGTCCGCCGATTTTAGACCGCCGCGCCGCCGATGGGGAGGGGTCGCCAGCCGTACACCACCGTCTCGCTGCGGGCGAAGTTGTGGACGGCGAGGATCCGCCGGATACCCTGAACGAATCTCCCAGCAGGACGACGTGCATCACTCATCCTCCGACGGCGATGATGCGGAATCGCCGCTGTCTTGCTCGGCATCCTGCGGCGATTCCTCCTCGATCGGCCATGCGAGGAGGTTCCAGGCGTCGTCGTCGCCGGTGTCGATGAGGAGGGGGATCGGTTCGGCGGCGTCGCCTTGATCAAGCGCCCAGAGGGCGGTCAGCTCGCGGAGCTCGTCGTGCCCCAGGAGGATCGCCTTCTGATCTTTGCGGCGCATGAGCATCAGCCGGCCGCCGCCGTCGTCCGCGGTGAGCGACGCCTCCACCAGGTTGTCCTTGCCGGCGAGGCTCAGCTCGGCGGCGCCGCGGGCGTTTTCCTGGATCACCGCCTGCGTCTGGCCCAGCTCGTTCTCCACCACCAGCGCGCGGCAGACGAGTGTGTTGAACTTCGACGTCCCCTGCGAGGCGTCAAAGCGTTCCTTGACCCCCAGCGCCAGCGAAAATACCAGCAAGGGATACACGATCCATCGCTCCCGATCCGACATCATGAGCGGCACTCCTTAGAAAGGATGACACGGCTTAACTCGACAAGATAACGCGCGCAGCAGCTCGCGGCGCACCCACAGGCCCGGCGGCGTTCGGAGAGTCATCCGCGCGTTTTCAACGCTCCACGCCCAACACCAGCGGCGGATCGTCTTTCCTCGGCGCCGGGGGCGGCGCTGCGGCGGCTTTCGCTTCGGCTTCGGCGGCCGCGCGTTCGGCGGCGCTTGCCTGGAGCGCCTGCTCCGATTGAAGACGCGAGAGACGTTCCGCCAGCGGACTGACGACGGTTGCCGGAGCGCCTCCGCCGACGACCGGCACGAAGCCGGTCACGAACGGCCGAATCTGCCCGTCGAAGAGCGTTCCGGTCCCGCCGTTAGGGACGACAATCGTCGGCGTCTCGGAG
>JAHWKS010000785.1 GCA_019347795.1 Planctomycetota bacterium
TCGCAGCCGTCACATCGTTCACGAAGCTGATCGTGTAGTCGTCATATTCAGTTCACTGGAAACGGGCCTTGATGTTGAACGTGGCGTTCGCGATCTCGCTCTGGACGGTGAAGGACGACTGACCCAAGACCCGCGGATCGGTGGTGGTGTCCACCGAGAGCGACTGACCCGAGGACGAGGCAAAGCGAATCTCCGGCGAATTCGTCGGCGCCAGGAATTGGAGCCGGTTATTGGCCTGGGGCGTGCCGTAGTAGGCGAACTGGCTGAACTTGGTGACTGCCTCATGGCCGTCGTTGCCGGTCGCCAGCGAAGCCGTTACGAGGGTGTTCCCCGAAGCCGCATTAATGGCGGTGACCACGTCGTTGGCAGTGGCGGTGACCGCCCCGCCATTGGCGCCGCCGGCGAACGTGGCGAGCGTGGCGCCGGTCACGACGGCGTCGCCGCCGGCGTTGCCGGTGCCCGTGAGGGCGGCGGTGAAGAGGGCGGCGGCCGGAGCGTTATCCGCCGCGCCCGCATTGTTGATGGCGTCCACCACTTGGGCATAGGTGCTCAGGGCGTCTACGTCGATGGTGAGTTTGCCGGTGGTGGCGTTGAACGTGACGGTTTCGGATCCGGCAGCATTGGCGCCCGTATCGACGATATCAATCTCGATGTCGTTAAAGTCGGTGCCTTTAATGTTGGCCGTTACGGTGAAGGCGTCTTCGTCGCCGTTCTGATCCACGGTGGCCGAGGCGGCGGCGTACTGCGAGACGCCCAGCGTCACGTTCAGTTTGGCGGGCTGGGCGCCCGTAGCAGCGGAAAATGTCGCGCTAGTAGTGCTGGCCGTTCCCACGCTGTACTTGACGCGGACGTCGCCGGGATCGAAGCCGGCGCTGTTGGCGGTGAGGACGATGTCGTTATCGCCGCCGTAGCTGGAGACGGTGATCTTCCCCTTGGTGGCGTCCTGCTCGACAACCGCCTCCACGCCCGTGGCGTCCGACACCAGATTGACGGCCGAGGCGATTTCCTCGATCGTCGAGTTGGCGGCGAAGTTGAACGCCTCCGCCCCGTTCGAACCCGCCACCTGCAGCGACAAACCTTCCGCGATGGCGCCGAAGGCGTAGTTGAGCTTGCCGCGGGTGGCGGTGGCCACCACGTTCAGCTCCACGCCGATCGAGGTCTGCGTGCCGAAGTTCGCCTGATCGACCTGCAGCGAGGTGACCTTCGCATTGTTAACGCCCGTGGTGTTGAAATTCAGCGAGCCGTCCAAGAGCTTCTTGCCCTGGAACGAGGTGATCTGGGCGATGCGGTCGATGGCCTCCAGCGAGGAGTCCACCTGGAGCTGGTTGGCCGCGATTTGCTCTTCGCTCAAGGCGCCGGTGTTGGCCGCCTCGGACACCAACCCGCGGATGTCGTTCAAGAGCTGGCTGACCTGGCCCAAGGCGCTGTCGGCGGTGGCGATGAGCTGGTTGGCCCGCTCGCTATTGGTGATCGCCTTTTCGGTGGCGATGATGTTGCTGCGGAGGGCCTCGCTGGCGATCAGACCCGCGGGATCGTCCTTGCCCGAGTTGATTCGCAACCCCGTGCTGAGCCGGGTGAGCCGGTTCTGCAGATCGCCGTTGACCCGTCCCAAATTGTTCTGGGCGATGAGGGAGCTAACGTTGGTGTTGATTCTGGTCATTTCTCGGACACCCTAAGGTCGTGAGTTGTAATTTGGCGGACGGCCCACTCCTCCTAGGCGAGTCAGCCGGTCTTGCGGCCCTCTCCTGCCTCTCCCTGGCACGGCGCCCGAACATCCGCGCAGCCGCGGCTGCTTGGAAGGCAGCCTTAACTTTCCCTATCGACGCAAGCGCCGAACTGACTTTAGTTCACTTTAGGCAAATTGGGCTTTCGGCCGTTGCGGATGCCCGCTCGGCCTTCGTCCTGCCTACGGGTTGGGCTTTTTGGCCCCGCCCGGTCGCTTGAGCTGCCTCGTCTCGGTGGAGCCGAGCTGGGCCGCCTTTTGGTTCTCGCGTTGAATCGCTTCGTACACTTCCTGACGGTGGACGGGAATGTCTTGCGGCGCGTCGATGCCCAGCCGGACTTTGTCGCCCCGGATGTCCACGATCGTAATGACGATGTCGTCGCCGATAATAATGCTCTCGTCGCGGTGTCTCGAAAGCACCAGCATGATTCGCTCCTTCCAAAAATACGGGGCGCGCTGCACGGCAGCGCACCGGCCGCGTCGTCACAGGGAGGACATGGGGGTTCAACGAAAGCAGGTATCGACCGCCGGTGCTGCAGCAAATCACTGCCCCCCTGCGACTTGAGCGATATTCCGACCGCAACGAATGTGAAACCTTGCGGGCAGGCGCCCGAGCGATCGGCGCCAGGCGGATAACAGGAGCCGCGGCGCGGCGGATCATCGCGCTGGCCGCAAGCGTGAGATTTGGCCGAGAGGATACCGCCAGCCGCTCGCTTGCGGTTTCGCGCGAACCAGGAAGCTTTCCCACCTACGCACTCTTCCGCAGCTCGCGATGCGTCTCGTAGAGGGCGTACTGCAGCGGCTGCTCGTCGGAGGTAATCACCTGCCGACCAATGCGGCGGTCGAGATTGATCACCAGCGGCGCCTTGAGATTGAGCGTCAGCCCCTCGTCGTCCTTCCCCACGATCCCCAAGACATAGGCCTGGTCGAACGCCCCAAACTGCAGCGGCAGAAGCTGAGATTTCGCGACTCGCACCTGATAATCCGGCACAAAGCGGCGAGGGCTCACGACCGGCAGGGCCAGCTCCGGCTGCGAAACGCTCTGCAGCCACGCCAGCGACTCGTTCTCGGCGTCCCCCAGCAGCACCCAATGCAGCGCTTCCTCAAAACCGAAAAGACCGGCCGGAAACAAGAGGATGTCCTCGGGCAGCAGCTCGACGGTTCCGAATCGGGTGGTGTTGATTTGCATGGCGCGGCCGCCTGTACGGGGAATTCCGGTTGAACGTATTGTTCATCGGCTGCCATGCACAGGAATCCTCACAAAAAGAGCGGCATCGCCTTTCTGCGGGGGCGATTTGGTTGACGCGGAGCGGCGGGGTTTCCTAGACTGAAGCCTGACGCCAGGGGTGATTCTGGATCTCCGCGGGCCGCGGAGAGGGAGGAGTCCGCTCATGCGATCAGGGGAACCGGCCGCGGAACGGCGCAGCGGAGATGCTGGGCCGGAAACGGAAGCAAACGTCGTTACCGCCTTGGCCCAGCAGCGGCGAGCGGAGCCGCGGCCGACGCCTCCTCCGCTTCCCTCGCAAAGACGGCCCCCGCCGGTTCCTCCGCCGGCCAACGATGCTACCCATCGCAGTGCATCCGTCCCCGTGGCGGCGCCGCCGATTGCGGGACTCCCGGCCGAGGCGCCGTCGGCCCTCGATCGCTACAACCCCGGGGCGCTGCGGCGGCGGTGGTGGTGGGAGCGGTGGCGCGAAACCCCCTGCTGGCTGACCAGCAGGGTGGTGCCTCTGGCGGTGATGCTGGTGATCGG
>JAHWKS010000786.1 GCA_019347795.1 Planctomycetota bacterium
TGTAGACGAAGGATCCGCCGGACCAGACGGCCGAGTTGAGGGCCGCGAACTTGTTATCGTGCGGAGGAATGATCTTGCCGAAGTACTCGCGCACCAGGTCGGGATGCTCGCGCACCGCCGTGTCGGTGTCGGTGAAGAGCACGCCCTGCTTGCCGAGCTCGTCCTTGAGCGAGCCGTACACCACCTCGCTCTCGAACTGGGCCTTCACCCCGGCCAGGAACTTCTTTTCCGCCTCGGGAATGCCGAGCTTGTCGAAGGTCTCTTTGATCTCCGCCGGCACGTCGTCCCAGGTGCGGCCCTGATGGTCGGCCGGCTTGAGGTAGTAGAAGATATCCTGGAAGTTGAGTCCGATCTTGCCGCCCCAATTGGGCATCGGCTTGGATTCGAAGATCTTGAGCGCCTCCAAACGCAACTGGCGCATCCACGCCGGCTCGTTCTTGATCTCCGAGATCTGGCTCACGACCTCCGCGCTCAGCCCTTTGCGGGCGCGGAAGATTTCCTTCGTGGTCGTGCGGAAGTCGTATTTGTTGATTTCGCCGATGGGGTCGGCGGGCGCCAGAGGCGCCGTGGTTGGTGTCGCAGCCATGATATTTCTAAGGGGGTGGAGGAAGATTGGTTGGTTCACGCCGTCGCGTTACGTTGCCGCTTGCTCCGCCATTTCCTGGTTTTGCTCGTACTCGTCGGGGTACGTCTTGCGGATCCGCTCGTAGCCTTGGCGGTGCAATTCCTCTGCCAATTCCACGCCGCCGGTCTCGACAATCCGCCCGCCCAGCATCACGTGCGTGTAGTCGGGCGGGTTGTGCTCCAGCAGCTTGTCGTGGTGGGTGATGATCAACAGCCCCATGTTGTCGCCGCCGATCCGCGCGATGCTCTCGCTGGCCAGCCGCACCGCGTCGGCGTCCAGGCCGCTGTCCGTCTCGTCGAGGATCCCGAACTTCGGCTGAAGCATCGCCAGTTGGAGAATTTCGGCCCGCTTCATTTCGCCGCCGGAGAAGCCTTCGTTCACATACCGCCGGGCGAACTCCTGGTTGATGGCCAGGTCGTTCATCTTCTGCCGCAGCTCTTTGCGGAATTCCCGCATGGGGATCAATTCCTCCCCTTCCTTGCGCTCCGGCCGGCGGACGTTCGTGGCGGCGTGACGAAGGAAGTCGGCCATCTTCACGCCGGGAATTGCGATCGGCCGCTGAAACGCCATGAACACGCCGCCGCGGGCCCGCTCGTCGGGGTCCCACTCGACGATGTTTTCGCCGTTGAGCTCGATGGTCCCCTCGTTCACCTCGTACTTGGGATGGCCCATGATCGCCAGCCCGAGCGTGCTCTTGCCCGAGCCGTTGGGACCCATGAGGGCGTGCGTCTCGCCGCGGCGGATGTCGAGATTGACCCCGCGGAGAATCATCTTCCCCTCGACAGCGACGTGCAGGTTTTTGATGGAAAGCGTGTCAGTCATGAAGCGTTAAGTGCTATTTGCGTGTTTGATGGATGTTAGCCCGACCCGTAAGCGAGGGATGCGCCGTCGTGCGATTCCTCGTTAACGTTTCGGGTTAGTGTCAGCCTGTGATCTTCTGGTGATCGGTAAGCGGCGCCTGATCGTGCGGCGCCGCGACATAACCGCTGTGGTGGGGCACCGGAAGCTCGTCTTCCAGCTTCAGCCCCAGTCGGCCGAAGCGAGACTCTTCCGAGTGGCGCTTGGCGATGCGGTGGCCGCGAATCTTGTCCTGGACTCGCATCAGCCCTTCCAACAGCGCCTCGGGACGCGGCGGGCAGCCGGGAACGTACACGTCCACGGGCACGACCAGATCGACCCCTTTCACCACGTGATAGCCGAACTTGAAGTAAGGACCGCCGCCCACAGTGCAGGCGCCCATAGCGATGACGAACTTCGGGTCGGGCATCTGGTTGTAAAGCCGCCGCACCCGGCTGGCCATTTTGTACGTGACCGTGCCGGCGACGATCATTAAGTCCGCCTGCCGCGGGGTGGCGCGGAAGGCGCCGGCGCCGAAGCGGTCCATGTCGTACCGGCTGGCGCCGGTGGCCATCATCTCGATGGCGCAGCAGGCCAAGCCGAAGGTCATGGGCCAGATGCTCGACTGCCGGGCCCAGTTGATCGCCTGCTCCAGGCCGGTGACGATCACGCCTTCTTCAAAACGTCCTTCAATCCAAGGTTGCGGTTGGGTCATTGTTTTTCTATGCGACGGTTTCTATTTCTATGTGACTGGCCGAGGAAATTCCCGTCTCTCTCGTTTACCGGACGGTTGGCCGGAAGTTAATGCAAAATCACTGGAATGTACAGCAGTCCCCGCCATCCAGCCGGCACTGCGTCAGCCGAAGGTCGGTGTCCAGGAGCTCGGCGAACATCATTCGCTCCATCGCGCACACGCCGCGGTCGCGCTCCGCCAACTCGGGATAAGGGCACGCCAAGGCGTGCAGCACCGGCAGGGTGGGCTTGTCCGCCGCGTCGTCGCGTGTCTCCTTGTCCCCCTGTTCCGCGTACTCCACGGAAAGGGGAATCCGCCGGCCGCGATACAATTCGGCCAGCTTCTCCATCCGTTCGCTCACCGTGTCGCCGCAAACGTCGTCCGCGTATTGATCCGCCATGCGATGGGCGATCCGCTGCAACAGGCCGCGCCGAACCTGCGGGTCCTCGATTTCGCGAATTTCATTCCACAGCACGAGGGCCAAGTCGGGGAAATTGGTCCCCGCCTGGCGGCGGCCCTCGTCGGTCAGCGCGTACTCGTGGCTGGGGCGGCCGCGAACGGCCTTCACCAATCGCCGCTCGATCAGGCCCTGGGCCATTAGCCGCGTGAGCCGCTGGCGAACCGCCGTGGCCGTCACCCGCAATTCCTCGACAAACTGCGAAACCGTCATCGCCGAATGGCGGCGCAGCAGGTCGATCACTGCGGTGTCGGTGGAAGCGAGTTGAGGCTCGGCATTCATTATTTCGCGGGGCGTAAATTGGTTGCTTATCAAACTATAAGCCTTTTTCGCACTTTCGACAAGGAGATGTTTCTAAAATAAGCGATCCGCGGAACCCGAGGCCATCGCTTCCTCCGGTTTGGCCCGCAACTTGCCCGTTGGTAGGCTGCCGATTACCCCGACAGTCGCACATCCAAAGGAGACTGCGATGGCCTATTCCGACCAGTCCTACAACCTCCGCATCGAACTGGACACCCAGCACTTCGACTGCTCGCCGGAGCAGATCGCGTACTTGGAGGACACGCTCGATCCGCTCCGCGCCATAACGAAGCAGTTCCCCGTCTCGGACCTGTACATCACGATGGCGTTCCACAACCACAGCAATCAGTACCGGGTGAAGACGTCGCTGGTGCTCCCCGGGCGGACGATCGCGACCGGCGACGTCGCGGAAAACATGGAGCCGGCTTACGAGCGTTGCGTGCGAAAGCTGGTGAAGCGGGTTGAAGCATACAAGGCGGACCTCGGCGGCGACGCCGAGCAGGCCAAGGTAATCGAGGG
>JAHWKS010000036.1 GCA_019347795.1 Planctomycetota bacterium
GATGCGCGCCTTGCCGAGCTTGGAGCAATAAAGCCCCGAGTGCGATGGCAAGATGGAGCGGGATCGGGCCAAAATCGCCGCATGGGCGGAAATGCCGCCCGATGACGCCGACGCTTGGCTCCCATTCATCGATCCAGCCACCTGCGCGGTGAGGAGTACGAGGCTCGCGTCGTCCCTCGTCGAGCGCGGGGCCGAGCTGGGCATTCGCTCGCGGCGTTCTACGGCGGGGCGGCGGGGGAATCGGCGTCCACGACGACCTCCAGTTCTTCCATGTACGGATCGTGTTCCCGGGTGGCGGAAGATTTCAGTGTCAGGCCAAGCTCATTGTCTCCGCAGAACGGCGGGCAATTCGCCAAAGAGATCTCAAAGCGCTGTCCGGGCAGGCCGCCTCGGCGCTTGCCCACCGGAAAACGGCGGATCTGGGATTGATCCACAAGCCGCCCGTTCACGTCCACCAGCATTTCATCATCGTCGGCGAGATGATAAATCCAGAACGTGAGCCGGCCTGAAAGCCGTTCGCCCTTGCGACCGTCGGCCATACGGAACGGAAACGCCAACCGTCTTCCAGCACTTTCTGGGGCGAACGTCAGAACCGGACTGTTGACGTGGCCCAGCGGACTGCGGCCTTCGTCGTACCACGGATAGTTTCGAGCCGGCGGCTTGCGGCTGGACATGCCTTTGCCCATCGGCAGATAGCGGTACGTCCGCGGCCCGGCGAAGACGCTCTCCTTCGATCTGACGGCCGTTGTCCAGCGCGCGATCCGGTCCTGCTGCTCGGGCGTGGCGGTCGCTTCTCCGCCAAAATGTATGCCGACGTTCCAGAACGAAATGCTGTCCGCTCCCCACGTGTAATAGTTCGCGGCGGCGCCGCGGGCCTCCGATTCGGTGATCAGCATGCCCTGGTAGCTATTGGGCTTGTGTTTGGCCGACATGGCGACCGGCCGATCGAGAATGCTCGGCGGTCCACTGTAGATCGAGCCGATCATATTGCCCATGACCACGATCGTATCGACGCCCGCCGGCTCCGTGAAACGCGTGAACTCATCAACCGGAAGCTGCGGATCGGTGTTGTTCCACGTCGAAACAACGACATAGTCGATCCAGCCGCGTTTAACCCACGTCTCGACATCAACGCCGGCCAGCCAACAAGCGTTGATCGACTCGGGCACACGAACTCCGAGCGTCAGTCGCTTACCGCCACGCATTTTCGCCGCGCCGTCGAGCATTTTTCTAATGTCGCCGACGTACTTCGTCATTACTGGCGCCTTCTCGCGCCCTTGATCTCGGGGGAAATGTTTCGCCCAACGCACGAAATTCAACTCCAGCCCGTCAACATCGTACCTCTCGGCAATCTCTCGCATAATGGCCAAGCGGTGATCGCGAACCTCGTCGTGCGAATAATCCAGCGCCGTCTCATTCATACGGCGGTCAGGCTGTCTGATAACGAACTCGGGATGCTCGATTGTGAACTTAGGACAGAGCGGATCACGGGGATCGATCTGCCGGTGATGCGTGTCGCTCATTCGTATCGCCGCCAGCACTTCCTTGCCTTTGGTCCGCATGTGCTCAGTCACGACGGCCAGTGCATCGGTTCCCTCCGTCCGAAGTCCTCGAATCCCGCGCGCCCATCCATCAGAAAACTCTGGCCCAAGGCGATCCCCGTAGGTCTCGCCTGCCTTCGATTCAAATGTGCAGATGTCGGGCGTCGCGGCGAGGAAGACGTACGTTGTAAACGGCGCCGCTTCGACTTCTTTGTCCAACCAGCTCCTGACGAACTCCGCTGTCCCCTCCTGCGGGGCCTCGCTCAGCATCTGGGCATCATCATTGAAGATGATGCGCGGATTCGCCTCCGCAGCTTGCGAGCTTTCGGCCGCCACCGCAATTGCGATGAGAACCGCGTCCCGGAATAACTTTGTCATTTTGCTGCCTCCGTGGAAATCCTCTCGTCGCTCAACGCATTCGGTTCGGCCAATAGATCCTCTCCTTCGCTCTGGACGAGCAGTGTAACAGAACCCACCGCTCCTTTGCGAATTCGCTGAAAACCGTTGACTGCCTTGCTCGGACTTGGCCGTCAAGCCGCTCACGCCCGAGCTGCTCGGCGCATGCGGCCACGGCCCTTCCAACGCTGACGCACTTTGGCGGCGCACCAGAGGTGCAAGTTCTGCGGCGCGTGCTTCTTTGGGACCACGTCTCTATCGGCGTCCGCGATGTATGACACTGAAGTGGGCATGGCTCCTCTCCAAGCGAAATGCCGCCCGATGACGGCGATGCGTGGTGTCCCGGCGCCATCCCAAAGCGGCTCGGCACTGACCATGGATGCTTAGGACAATTCGAGAAACTAATGTCCTTAACCTCCCGTGTGTGGAGAGGTCGGACGCGGTAGCGGCCGGGTGGGGCGAGCGACCCTTTGCTTTACTTGGTGACCATATTCCGGCACTGCCGCCCGCGCTTGATTCAGCCGTCCAGGCTTCAAGGGCAACAGGCGCCAAGGGCCCCAAAGGGGAATGGGGTGGTGAGCGGTATCCCGGGTTGATTGAGGGACCGCTCCCGCCGACTGGCGTCGGGGGCTTCTGCGAAAGATTCACAAATTCTCAGGGATCAGGAATCGCCAGTCAGTTCGACCACCGCGCCCCCCGACACCGCCGCCCCGCTGTCGAGGCGCAATCTGTCGCGAGGTTCGGTGTTCCAGACGCCCAGCCGCGCACGCGGCGGCAGCATGTAGCCGCAGGCGCAAGCCTGCGGGACGCGGCAAACCCAACGACGCCGAAGCCGCGAAGCGGCGACAGCGCCGATCGGTCGTGTCCCGGCCGCCCGGCGCCGAGGATTCGACGGCGGCGCCGGCGCCCCCGCGCTTCTGAGGCGGTTCGCCGTCTCATTGCCCCCTATTTCCTGAAGCCAACGATCCAGAGATTCTGGTTCTGAGCGGTAGGGTCGTGGGAGGAGTTGCTCCGCGTGCCCTCCTTGCTCGCCCTTATTATACTGTACGTGTGTTCAATATGTCAAGAGCGCGGGGCGTTTCCAGCGGGGGGTGTGTAAGTTGCGTCGCGATGTAAGGGCGGGGATGCGACGGAAGTTCTTCCCGGGGGTGCGCTTGCGTCGCGCGGCGGGTCGGAACTCGCGACGGAACTTTTTTAGAAAAATTCCGGGGCTGCGCACGCGGCGCGGCGAGCGGAAGGGGGTCGGGGAGATTTTTCGGCCGATGGTCTCGCCACTTCGTAGCGAGCCATGGCCGAAAAATCACCCCGACCCCGTCGACGTGATTACGCGGCGCGGCGCTGCGGTTCCCGGTTCGCCAGTTCGGCGATCTCTGGGAGCGTGAGGCGGCGGTAGCGGCGGCGGTCGGATTTCTCGTCTCGTGTTTCCAGGAAGACTTGCGAGCGGTCGTGCAGCATCCGCGGCACGTAAAACCACGCCCGCTCCAATGCGGCGGCGTCTACGTCGGCGGAGATGATGAGCAGGTCGGTGTTCGTCAAGGCGTTCGCGCAGCGGGCGAGGGCGGAGAACGGATCGCCCGGCATGAGGCGGAGCTGGGCGCCGGCGCGGGTCAGCTCGCGATGCGCTTCCTTGAGCGAGAGTCCCGGCGAATCGGCGGTCCGGGCTTCGAACAGATCGATGCCGGTGTAGCTCAATCGCGATTGGGGAGCATATCGCTGAGCAACCGCCAGCAGCCGCTTTGCGCGACGGGCGTCTCCGACGCCGAGTTCAACAATTGAGCGTACGCCTGCTTTGCGCACGCTACGGTACAGGCGGCGCTCGTGGGCGGGGCGCGAAAGCCAGGCCAGCGCCAGAAAGCGGAGCGTGCTCGCGGGATTCACCGTCGCATTCCTTGCGGGCGCGAGAACGTCGTGCGGGCCGCTCGCCTGCACGGGTTGGGAAACAGGCGGGCCGCCTGTTCTACGGGCGGAGCCTGATCGTATCTTCGGACGCCGGCGGCGGCGGAATCGAGAGAATCAGTCGAACCCGAAGTTCTGCTCGATCTCGCGGGCCTTGGTGGAGAAGCTGAAGGGCCGTCCGGCGTCTTCCCGGGCCGGCGCCTCAGCGGCGAACTCCCGCGACCGCTCGTCAAATCCCGGACCGCGAACTTTGCTGAGATACTCCTTCACGCATCCCGCCGGAAAGACGGCGAAGCAGAAGAGGAGCAGCCAACGAGGCAACGCGTGTCGAGACATAGTCCATTTCACGAATGAGACGTTCACAAGCCCCGCGGACTCTCGCAAAATCCGGCTTCGGCGTCCAGAGCGGACGCGGCGTCAGATGGGGTCGCCACTTCGCGCGCCAATCGCTATATTTCCGAATGGTGGCCGGAACGACGTACCTTGGAGGAACATCTTTCCTCCTCGTCCAGGTGGAGAAGGGATTCCCATGACTCAGTCGAGCACGCTCATGTCGCCCGAAACCGCGCCCAAGAAGCCGCCGCCGGGAGTGGAGCTGTCGGCGCAATCGCTCTACGACAAGTGCTGGGCGTTGGCCCGCAATCTGTGGTGGACCTGGCACCCCGAGGTGATCAATCTCTTCCGCGACCTGGACCCCATCCGCTGGCGTCAGCTCGACCACAACCCGATCACCCTGCTCAAGGAATTCACGCCCGAGCGGCTCGAGATTCGCGCCGCCGAGATGGTGCTCTACAGCCGCATAAATCATGCGCATCGCCGGCTGAAGGAGTACATGGCGGAGAAGCAGACGTGGAGCGCCACCGAGGCCGGCGTGCTGGGCGCCAAGCCGGTGGCGTACTTCTCGGCCGAGTTCGGCATTCACGAGTCGCTGCCGATTTACTCCGGCGGCCTGGGCGTGCTCTCGGGCGATCACATCAAAAGCGCCAGCGGGCTGGGCGTGCCGCTGGTGGCGATCGGGCTGTTTTACGATCAAGGCTACTTCCGCCAGCGGCTGGACGAGAAAGGCCATCAGAGCGAGCTGTACCAGGATACGAACGTCGAAGACCTGCCGATGGAGCCGGCGCTTTCCCCCGAAGATGAGCCGATCACGGTGCGGATTGAAACCCGCAAGGGGGACCTGTTCGCCAAAGTCTGGCTGATGAACGTGGGCCGCGTGAAGCTGTACCTGCTCGATTGCGACGTGGAGGGGAACAAGGCGGAAGATCGCGAGTTGACATCCCGGCTGTACGGCGGCGACGAGCGCACCCGCGTTCGCCAGGAATTGGTGCTGGGCGTGGGCGGCGTGCGGGCGCTGCGGGCGCTGGGGATCACGCCCGGCGTCTATCACCTGAACGAAGGGCACAGCGCCTTCGCGCCGCTGGAGGTGATCCGCGAGCGGATGCACCTCGACGGCCGAACCTTCGACGACGCGCTGCGGGAAGTCTCGCAGCAAACGGTGTTCACCACGCACACGCCGGTTCCCGCGGGACACGACCGCTTCCGCGGCGACCTGGTGGAAGAGCATCTGGGACCGCTCCGCGACTCGCTGCACATCTCGTACGATCAACTGATGGGGCTGGGGCGCGTCGAGCCGCAAAACGGCGAGGAGCCGTTCTGCATGACGGTGGTCGGCTTGAAGCTTTCGCGGCGGGCCAACGCGGTCAGCTCGCTTCACGGGCACGTCACGCGCCGCATGTGGTCCAACCTCTGGCCGTGGCGGGTGGAGGAGGAGATCCCGATCGGGCACATCACCAACGGCGTCCACATCCCGAGCTGGCTCGCCTGGCAGATGCAGCAGCTTTACGACCGCTACTTTCCGGCCAACTGGATGCGCCGCATGGGGGAGCCGGAAGTCTGGCAGCGGATTTACGACGTCGATCCGGGCGAGCTGTGGGAGACGCACGTCGCCCTGAAGAGCCTCTTGCTGCAGTTCGTGCGGCGCCGCGTGGCCCGGCAGTGCCGCCGCCGGGGCGAGAGCGACGAGGCGATCGAAACCGCCCGCACCATCCTCGATCCGAACATCCTCACGATCGGCTTCGGCCGCCGCTTCGCCACGTACAAGCGGGCCACGCTGATCATGCGGGACCAGGAGCGGCTCTGGAAGATTCTGAACGATACCGAGCGGCCCGTGCAGATCGTCTTCTCCGGCAAGGCCCATCCCAAGGATGAGCCGGGCAAGAAGTTCATCCAGGAGATCGCCACTGCGCGGCTCAACAAGGGCTTCAACAACCGCGTGGTGTTCGTGGAGGACTACGACATCAACGTCGGCCGGCACCTGATCCAGGGCGTGGACGTGTGGCTGAACAACCCGCGGCGGCCTCTGGAGGCGTCGGGCACGAGCGGGCAGAAGGTGGTGCTTAACGGCGGTCTGAACTTCTCCATCCTCGACGGCTGGTGGGCCGAGGCGTACGACGGCCAGAACGGCTTCGCCATCGGCAAGGGCTTCAGCCACGTGAACGACGAGATGACCGACGGTCGCGACGGCGACTATCTTTACGCCACGCTGGAGAACGAGGTCATCCCCACGTTCTACGACCGCGACGTGGATGGCCTGCCGCATCGCTGGATTCGGATGATGATGAACTCCATCGCCAGTTGCGCCTGGCGGTTTAGCGCGCATCGCATGGTGATGGACTACACCCGCGTCTGCTACGTCCCCGCCGCCGGCGGCCGAAGCTGCGACATGCCGTAGTTGGAGTTCGCGCTTTAGCGTGTCCGGAAACACTTCTCCTAATTGCGACACCAACCGCGCCCCGGGCGAACCTTCTCCGCGTCGTCCTGCCTGCCCGGCGTGCGGCGGATCGCTGATCGAGATTCGCGGCAAACTCCAGTGCGCCGTCTGCCACACCATCTGTGAAACGTGCCGCGAAGGAGGCAGGGGCTAAGCGCCGCGCGAGAGGATCGAATCCCGGCGCTGGCCGAATCGGGCGGAAAACCCAGAGTACGATAAAGGGCCCGGGCGCCGGGAAATCCCCCTCGATTCACTTCGAATCGCAGCCAGCGCTGCGGTGCGTGCGTCAAGCTTGACACTCCTTGGGCGACTGCTAGAATCCCTACAGATGCCTAACCTATTGCTGTGCAACGGGTTGTTTCTCTCGCGGTTTGACCGCCTCTGCCTCAACGGTCGGCGCCATGAAGTGCCAGCACTGCGAAAAGCCCGCCACGTTTCACGTCACCGAGATCACCGGCTCGGAAGAAGAGCGCGAGGTCCAGGAAGTGCACCTCTGCGAGATCTGCTTTCGCGAATACATCTCGCAGCCGGAAGAGCCGGTGGAGCCGGCGGCCTCCTTGTTGGGCGCTCTCGCGCAGCAGTTTAAAATTGGAAAGACGGCGGAGAAACTTGCCAAGCTCGACGCCCAGACCTGCCCGGTGTGCGGGATCAGCTTTCAGGAGTTCCGCCAGGTCGGCCGGCTTGGCTGTCCGCATGACTACCAGTCCTTCGGCGATGAGTTGGAGCCTCTCTTGTTGAACATTCACGGCGCGGTCGAGCACAAGGGGAAGCGGCCGAAGCGCGGCGCCTCGCAGCGGCAAGGGGAGCTCTTGCGGCTCCGCCGCGAGATGCAGGAAGCAATTGAACGCGAAGATTACGAACGGGCCTCGGAGTTGCGGGATGAAATTCGCGGAAGGGAAGTGGATTGAGCGGCGGCGGGTGGTCGGCCTCGGGATAGCGGATTTGGCGCCATGAAACTCGATGACATGACCCAGCGCTGCGGCGAATGGCTGCGAGGCTCCGGCCCGGAGGCGGACATCGTCATGAGCAGCCGCATCCGCCTCGCCCGCAACCTGGCCGATTTCCCCTTCATCCGCCGCTGCACGCCCGTGGACCGCCAGGCCATCGTCAAGGCGGTCGATAAGCGCGTGCTCAAAGACGCCGCCCGCAAGGACGCGGGGCTGGACAAGATCCTTCTGATCGACGTGAACAAGCTGGAGCGGGTGGACCGGCAGTTCCTCGTGGAGCGGCAGCTCATCAGCCGCGAGCTGTCCGAGAGCGAAGGCGCCGCGGCGGTGGCCATCAACGAGAGCGAGACCTTCGGCCTGATGATCAACGAAGAGGATCATCTCCGCCTGCAGGTGATGCACAGCGGCTTCGACCTCACCGGCGCCTGGGAGCGTATCAGCCGCATCGACGACTTTCTGGAAGCCAAGCTCACGTACGCCTTTGACGATCGCCTCGGCTTCCTGACCGCCTGCCCCACCAATGTCGGCACGGGCATGCGGGTGAGCGTGATGCTGCACCTGCCGGCCCTGGTCCTCACGCGGCAATTGGAGAAGGTGTTTCGGGCGCTGCAGAAGATCAGCCTGGCGGTTCGCGGGCTGTACGGCGAAGGCTCGCAGGCGTCGGGGCATTTCTACCAGATCAGCAATCAGATCACGCTGGGGCGAAGCGAGGAGGAGCTGATCGAGCAGGTTTCCGACGTGGTGCCGATGATCATCGAGTACGAGCGGAAGGCCCGCGAGTTCCTGATCAAGGAAAGCCAGAAAGACCTGCACGACCGCGTCAGCCGGGCCTACGCCCTGTTGTGCGGCGCCCAGACGATCAGCAGCGAAGAGACGATGGACCTGCTGTCCAGCGTGCGGATGGGGGTCAACCTGGGCCTGATTCACGACCTGGAGATCCCGGTCATCAACAAGCTCTTCATCCACACGCAGCCGGCCCACCTGCAGAAGATTCGCGGCGGCTCCTTGGACCGCGCCGACCGCAACATCGAGCGCGCCATGTACCTCCGCCAGAATCTAAGGCCAGACGGCAACGGCTCGAGCAAGAACTAGCGGAATCGCATAACTTTTCCGCTTCGCACTCGTCGAACCGCCCTCTCAACTCCCCACCTCAAAGCCAATAGCCGGAGGCTAACAGCCTCCGGAGGCCGCGCCGCCCAACGATGTCCGCTTTTCAACCAACGTCTCGCCGCGAAACCCCAAAATCTCATGCTGCAACGTAGCCTTCCGCTGGCATGCCTGGCGATATTGACCGTTATCTGCGGCTGCGGTGACCAAGAGAAACAAGTTTCACCGCAAGCCAAGGGCGCCGAAGATCAAGCTCAAGGCGCCGACGGTTTTGCCGAGACCGCATTTGGGATCCTCCTGGAGGAGTACCGTTCCGGCAAGACCGGCTTAGCTCAAATCGAACGGCTGAACGATTGGTCTGAAAGAATCGTTCAGTCAAGCTCCTTCGGTGTCCAGGGCGTACCAGCCGACATTTTATGGCGACCGCACATCGAACGGTTGACGCGACTGGAAGAGCTCGCGAAGAGAAAGGTCGCAGCCGGGGAGGCGGATCCCACCGACCAAGCTGCGGCGACTTTTTTCCGGCATCGCGCTGAGCAGCTGTCCGATCAAATGCGTACGCTGTTGGACAACAGCGAACTCGATTTCGTTATTCCGGAACCCGCCAGCGAGGCGCCCGCGACAACCTTTGAGATTCGTCTTAACGAGGACAGCCAAATCCTCATCGGAGAGCAGGTTTACAGTCGCGACGAGTTGCGCACTCGGCTTCGGAAGTTGGCGCGAATGCCGGGTGCGCCAAAGCATATTCGCGTGATTGCAGACGAGAAGTCACGGCATCGGGATGTTGTCGCCATTCTTCAAATGTGTTCGGAACTCAAGCTTGAGTGTTCTCTGATTACGAATTAAGGCGCGCGGCTTTCTCACCACTTCGACATCATCTTTCGCTGGGACATCTCAAATGCCGTTCTCGTTGCAAGGCCGCGTCGCCATCGTCACCGGCGACTCCACGGGCCTGGGGAAAGCGATCGGTCTGGCTCTCGGAAAGGCGGGCGCCAAGGTCCCGGTCAGCTTTCAGAACAACCAGGCCCGCGCCGAACGGACGCTGGCGGAGTATCAGGAGGCGGGCATCGAAACGCTGCTGTTGCGCTCCGATGTGACGACGGAGGACGGCGTGGAAGCGCTCTTCGCCGCTGTCGAGCAGAAGCTGGGGAAGCCCGACATCCTCGTGCCCAACGCCACCTGCGAGCAGCCGCTCCGGCCGATCGAAGAGTACGACTGGGAGTTCTACCAGCGGATGCTCGACTTCTTCGTGAAGAGTCCCTTCCTCCTCGCGAAGCGCGGCCTGCCGCACATGAAGTCGCAGGGCTGGGGCCGGATCATCAACATCACCAGCGAAGTCTACCAGCGGAGCGTGGCGCCGTTCAGCGCCTATGTCGCGGCCAAAGGCGGACAGATCGGCTGGTCGCGGAGCATGTCGCGGGAGCTGGCCCCCTTCGGCATCACCGTGAACATGGTGGCGCCCGGGTGGATCCCCGTCGAACGTCACGAGACCGATCCGCAAGAGATGAAGGACGACTACCTCAGCCAGATCCCCATGGGCCGCTGGGGCCAACCCCGCGAAGTCGGCGACGCCGTGCTCTACTTCGCCAGCGGAGAGGCGTCCTTCATCACCGGCCAAACGATCTGCGTGAACGGCGGCATGAGCCCTTGGTAGCCGGCGTCGCCGCTCAGGCAGCGGCGGGAAGTTACTCGACCATTGCTCGAAACTACTACTTTGATTGATGACAGAAAAATGAGGAGAAGCCCCTCTCGATCGACGAATGGTAATCGTCGCACCGCCAGGGTCTATCACGACCGCACGGAATCTCGCAAACCGCGATCCTCGTTTTCAATTGTGGGTCGGCTTCGCTATACCATGGGCTTTCTGATGGTAAGTTGAGACTATGTAACCGCGCCATGCCGTTTTGCAGCACAGGAAGACGGTCACAGCGTTTCAAGGAAGCACTCCGAGGGCATGGTGCGGATGACTTCCTCCACGCTGGTGATTCCTTGGGCGACGCGGAGCAGGGCCGCCCGTCGGAACTCGAGCATGCCGGCGGCGATGGCGAGGCGCTGAAGCTCGCTCCGCGAACGGCCGGCGGCGATGGCGTCGCGGAGCTCGTCGTTCATCGTCATCAACTCGAAGACGCCGGTCTGCGATTCGTAGCCGCCGCCGCGACAGGCGTCGCAGCCGACCGGCGCGTAAATCGCCGGGGCTTCTTCACCGAGCCACGGGCGGACTTCCTCGAACGCCGGCGCCGCGATCTCCTGCCGAGCGCGGCACTCGGGGCAGAGCACCCGCACCAGCCGCTGCGCTAACACGCCCAAGAGGCAATTCGAAAGGAAATAGGGGGGCGCCCCCAGCGACAACATCGCCTGAACGGCCCCGGCCGCCACCGGAGCGTGCAATGTGGCGAGGACCAGATGCCCGCTGTTGGCCGCCTGCACGGCGGTGGCGGCGGTCTCCATGTCGCGAATCTCGCCGATCATGATCACGTCGGGCGATTGCCGCAGCACGCCGCGCAAGAGCTGCGGGAAGTCGAGGCCGATCTTCGGCTGCGTCTGCGATTGCCGCACGCCCGGGAGCGTGAATTCGATTGGGTCCTCCAGCGTGTTGATCTTGCGACGGCCGTCATTCAGCTCCGCGATGCTCGCATACAGCGTCGTCGTCTTGCCGGCGCCGGTGGGGCCGGTCACCAGGATCAAGCCACCGCTCTTGCGAAGCAGCAGTCGCAATTTGCTCAGATCGACCGGCGTCAGGCCGAGCCGATCGAGCGAGCGAAACTGCGCCTGCCGGTCCAAGAGCCGCACCGCCAGGTCCTGCCCGTTCAGTGTGGGGACCGTACTCACGCGGAGGTCGAGGCTCCGGCCGCCTTCGCCTTCGTGAATCCATCGGCCTTCCAGCGGGTGGCGATGCTCGGCGATGTCCATCTCCGCCGCCGCCTTGATCGCCCCGATCAGCCGTCGTCCCCGCTCATGCGACACTCGGCCCAGCGGCTGCACCTGCCCCAACCAGCGGACCGCCGCCGTGACCCCGTCCGGTTCGCTGAGCAGGAACAAATCGCTGGCGCCCGTCTCCGCTGCATGCGCCGCCAGCCGCTCGATCGCCCGCGACGGCGGCGCCGACTCCAGCCAATCCAATTCCGTTTCTGTGACCGGTCGGCGCTCGTGATCCTGCGTCGCGGTTTCCTCTTGCGGCAATGTCTCGACGGCCGACATCATCTTCTCCTTGCGAAACAGCGGTTGCGAATCGGAAACATCCTCCAACTCTAGGTTCCGAAAACGCAACGCGCCGCGGCCAGGCGTATCGGGCTGCACGACGTGCGGGATTTGCGTATCCTGCGGATAGATTGCTTTCGTTTAACCGCGTGCCCAAACGGGCCGCGCGGCGGCGGCGCTTGCATGCGCCACCCGTTTTCCTGATCCCCGGCTCCATCGAGCATCCCCGCGCGGCCCGTTGGGCACGCGGTTAAACAAACGGACGGAACCCCATCCAGCACACCATTACCGCCATGGCTCAACCGCAACACTCCGACGCTCCGCTCTCGATCGGGCAGTATCTTATCCGCCGGCTGCAGGACTACGGCATTACCGATGTGTTCGGGATTCCCGGCGATTACGTGCTGGGCTTCTACAGCATGTTGGAGCAGAGTCCCATCCGCGTCATCGGCTGCACCCGGGAGGATTGCGCCGGTTTTGCGGCCGACGCCTACGCCCGCACCCACGGGATGGGCGCGGTGTGCGTGACGTACTGCGTGGGCGGACTTTCGGTCTGCAACTCCATCGCGGGCGCCTACGCCGAGAAATCGCCGGTGGTGGTGATCAGCGGCTCGCCGGGTTTGGGCGAGCGGCTCAATAACCCGCTTCTGCATCACAAGGTCCGCGAATTCCGCACGCAGCTCGAGGTGTTCGAGAAGCTGTGCGTCGCGGGCGCCGAGCTTTCCGACCCCGTCTCCGCCTTTCGCGAGATCGACCGCGTGCTGCACGCCGCCGCGCGGTTCAAGCGGCCGGTCTATCTCGAGATCCCGCGCGACATGGTCAACGTCGTCCCGCACATCGCCCACAGCTTCCACGTGCCGCAGCCTCCCAGCGACGCGAGCGCCGTGATCGAAGCGGCCGAAGAGACCGCCCGCATGCTCGCCGAGTGCGAGCGGCCGCTGATCCTGGCCGGGGTGGAGATCCATCGCTTCGGCCTGCAGGACAAGCTGCTGGAGCTGGCCGAGAGCCTGCAGATTCCCATCGCCGCCACGCTCTTGGGGAAGAGCGTGATCGGCGAGCGGCATCCGCTTTACGTCGGCGTCTACAACGGGGCGATGGGGCGCGAAGACGTGACCCGCTATGTCGAGGAGAGTGACTGCATTTTGCTCCTCGGCGCCTTCATGGCCGACATCAACCTGGGGATCTACACCGCCGAGATCGACCCGGCCCGCTGCGTCTACGTCACCAGCGAGACGCTTCGCATCCGCCATCACCACTATCACGACGTGCTGCTGCACGAGTTTCTCGACGCCCTCCTGGAGCGAAAGCCGGTGGCGCCGGTGCGGCCGCTCCCCGCGTCGCTCCGCCAGGCGCCGGAGAAGTACGAGCTGCGCTCCAGTGAGACGCTCACGATCAGCCGCATGATCGCACGGCTCAATGAGCAGCTTGATGAAGACACGATCGTGATCGCCGACATCGGCGACGCCCTCTTCGGCGCCACGGAGCTGACGATCCACGGCCGGACCGAGTTCCTCAGCCCCGCGTACTACACATCGATGGGTTTCTCGGTTCCCGCGGCCTTGGGCGCCCAAATCGGGCAGCCGAAGCGGCGGGTGGTGGTGCTGGTCGGCGACGGCGCGTTCCAGATGACGGGCATGGAGCTCTCAACGATTGTGCGGCACGGCTTCGACCCGGTGGTGATCGTGCTGGACAACGCCGGCTACGGCACCGAGCGGATCCTGCACGAAGGGGACTGGAATTACAACGAGATCCACCCTTGGCGGTATCACAAGCTGCCCGAGCTGTTAGGCGGCGGCCGCGGCTATGAAGTCCGCACCGAAGGCGAATTCGACCGCGCCCTCACCGAAGCGTGGTCCGACCGCTCGGGCATGAGCCTGCTGCAAGTCCACCTCTCCCGCGAAGACGCCAGCAACGCCTTGCGAAGGTTGGCGGATCGGCTAAGTAAGAAGATTTGAGCC
>JAHWKS010000787.1 GCA_019347795.1 Planctomycetota bacterium
ATCTCCAAGCCCATCACCGCCACCGCGCTAATGGTGCTCGTCGAGCGAGGCAAGATCGCTCTCGATCGGCCGGTGAACGAGTACCTCGGCGAGGCGAAGCTTCGGTGTCCGGTGGGGGACGCGAACGAGGCCACTGTACGCTGCGTCGCCAACCACACTTCCGGTCTGCCGCTGCACTACCAGTTCTTCTATGAGGATGAAGCTCATCCCCGGCCTGACATGGCGGAGTCGATCCGCCGCTACGGCGTGCTCGTGGCGCCGCCGGGGGAGCGCTATCAATACGCCAACTTCGGCTACGGCATTTTGGAGCACATCATCGAGCGGCAGTCGGGCAAGAGCTACGACCAGTTCCTCCGCGAGGAGGTCTTCCTGCCGCTGGGGATGACGCGCACCGCCGTCGGGATTCCGCCGGAGCTGGAGGAGTTCGCCGCCGCCCGGTACACGCCCGACCAGAGCCGGCTGCCGTTTTACGACTTTGATCATCGCGGCGCCTCGGCGGTGTTCAGCAGCGCGCACGACCTGGTGCGGTTCGGCATGTTTCACGTCAAGCAGCCGTTGCCGGAGCAGAAAAAGATCCTCTCCGACGAATCGCTCGACGAAATGCTCCACGATCCCATTTCCACGGGCGGCGGCCCGCTGTACGGGATCGGCTGGGCCATCCAGTCCGACGAATTCGGCTGTCGCACGATCACGCACACCGGCGGCATGGGAGGGGTGCGCACGGTTCTCAAGCTCGTCCCCGAGGAGAACCTCGCCGTGGTCGTGCTGACCAACAGCGAGTTCGACCTCCGCCGCCACGTGGAGCGCAAAATCCTCAAGGAAATGCTGCCGCCGCGCGAGGAGCCGGCCGACAGCGAGAACGGCGCCGAAGAGAAAAGCGACGACGAATCACCCGAGGACCTCAGCGATGTGTTCGGCGGCGAGTGGTTCGGCGAGGTGCAAACCTATGCGGGGAATCGGCCGATCACGCTTAAGGTGCAATGCGACGGCGACGTGCACCTGCGGCTCAATGGGGGCTTGTGGACGCTGCTCAACGAGCCGCGCTTCGCCGACGGCCGGCTCACCGGCGTGTTCCAAGGCGACATCGAAACCGACGACGCCAACCGCCGCCCTTATCATCTTCACCTCAACGTCCGGCGCCGCGACGACAAGCTCAACGGCGCCCTCACCGCCATCTCTCTTCCCGGTTCGCGAGCGGGGAACGCACTGAGTTACTTCGTTGAATTGAAGAAGGTCGAGAAAAAATCAGCCGCGACGCGCTAGCGTCCGGTTCTCCGAGACCAGCATGCGTGGCGCCAGGTTTCGGAACCGGGAGCTAGCGCTCCGCGGCTGATGGACGAAACAGCCGCGCGCGTCCGGTTCTACTGCACGCCGTGGAGGCGTCATATCGCCTCCTGACCGCCCGCGCCGCGAAAGTGGCTGCGGAGCCCCCGCAGACCGCGTTTGAGCAGTCCGGCGACGGCGGTTTCGCTGCGCTGGAAATGCTCGGTGAGCTGATCCAACGTCCAGCCTTCCAGGTGCCGCAGACGCACCGCCTCCCGCTGGTCTTCCGGCAGATGCTCCAGGGCCTGGGCCAGCCGCACGGCCGCCTCTCCGAGCATCGCGCGGCGGCTGGGGGATGTTTGCTCCGCGGCAAGGCGCCCCAGCAGCGGACCGGCGGCGCTTTGGGAGTCATCAAGCGGTTTCTCGCGATCGAGCGTTCGCTTCTGAGCGTAGATGTGCCGCTCGATCGTGTGTGCGGCATTGTGCTCGAGAATCCGCCGCAGCCATGCCAGCAATTCTCCCTCGTGACCGCCGCGGAAGGCGGCGAAATCGCGATGGGCCTCCATGCAGGTCTGCTGCACCACGTCGGAAGCATCGACGCGGGCCTGGGCCACGGCGTCCAGCCGCCGCTGAGCCAGCAACCGCAGATAAGCGCGGTATTGCTCCAGCAGCCGGCCCAGCGCCTCGCGATCGCCCTCGCGAGCCAGGCGGATCAGCTCCTCCGCGCTTGCCGCATTCATGGCGCCTGCGATTCGAACTCGAAGAAAGCGAAAGCGAAATGGACCACCAACACAAACAGCGTTCCCCAAAGCACGGTGGAGGTGACCGATGCGCTCACGTCGCGCGGCGAGTGCTTCGGCCCCGCCCCGCGATGATAGGCGATGGCCGCGATCCCCGCGGCGCACAAGAGCGTCTTCGCCAGCAGCCAATCGCTCCCGTCGTAGAACAGCGCATCCGGCTCGCGGAGCCGGCGGTGGAAGTGCGACTCCCAGAACTCCGGCCCGCGATCGGGACGAATCGCCGTGAACACCGTCACGCTCACCGCCGCCGCCGAGAGATATCCAATGCCGACCAAGAGCGGCGTCCCCAAGAGAAAGGCATACACGATGTTGGTGAGCAAGTACCGCGTCGGCCGGGCGCCGAAGGTCCGCAGGGCGTCGAGTTGCCGGCCGTAGGCGCGGCCTCCCACGTCGGCCGAGACCGCCGCCCCGCAGCGGGCGGCCACCAGGATCGTCATCAGGATCGGCGCCAGGATGCGATACAGCGCGAAGCCCATCGCCGCCAGCAGCTCGTCGATCAAAAGCGGCTCGGTGTAGCCTGCGTAGGGGAGGAAGCGGAAGGTGAAGTACGTCGTGACAAAGCCAAGGATCGCCCCGGCGATGGCGATATAGATCCAGGCCGTCGGCCCGGCCGCCAGCACCAGGTAATGCCACAGGCACCGCAGCCCCCAGGCGGGACTGCGCCACAACGGCAGGAGCCGCAGCGGGATGAGAATCGCCTCCTCGACCGCACGGGTGGTGGCGGCGAAGAAGTCGGCGGTCGCCGACCTGGCCTGCGTCAGGCGACGCCGCAGCGTTTCGCCTCGCTGCGGGGCGGCGGGCGCTTCGAGCGAGGGCGGCTCGAACTGCTCGCCCAGGTTGAGCCAATCTTCCCGGGGAATCGCCAACAGCGATTGCGTCTGCGCGTCGAAGAGGAAGACCTCGTCGGCGATCGGCGCCAACGCTTCGATGTCGTGCGTGACGATGATCGACGTCTTGGCGTGCGCCTGGTGCGTCTCCCGGATCAGCCCCGCCACCTGCGTCGCCGTGGCGATGTCGAGTCCCGACGTCGGCTCATCGTAAAGGATCACCTCGGGATTGAAGGCGAGCGTGCGGGCGATCGCCAGCCGCTGCCGCTGTCCGCCGCTCAAGAGCGCCGTCGGAGTCGCGGGCGGAACACGCAGCTCGGCAAGCAGCTCGGCAGGACGGCCTTCATCGGCATCTCTATCCCGCCGGTGGGCATACGCGAAGCGGACGTTATCGAGCGGCTTCCACTCATCGAACAGCGCGAAGTGCTGGAACACCACGCCGACCTGGGCGCGGGACGGCGGGCGGCCGTCACGCGAATCCCTCGCCGCGGACTGCACGACGAAATCGCCGCCAAGCTCGATGCCGCGCTCCTTATCGAGAAGTCCCGACAAGACCCGCAACAGGAGCGACTTCC
>JAHWKS010000788.1 GCA_019347795.1 Planctomycetota bacterium
GACCAACTGAGCAAAGCGCCCGATGCCACAATGGTATCGGCCGGCGTCGCCACGTGTCAATCTGCGGCGGATTCTCTTGGAATCTGCGGTGCGGCGGTTTATGGTGATAGCGCCGTGCCCTGGAGTTTGGCTATGCGCTGGACTGCTCGTGCTCGATTGACGCTGGCTCGTTGGCGCCGGCCTCGGAGGCTCGGGGAGCGCGGCGAGCGGGCGGCGGAGCGATATCTGCGCCGGCTGGGCTACGTCATCGTCGCTCGCAGCCGCCGCGACCGGCTGGGGGAGATCGATCTGGTGGCGGTCGATGGCCGGACGATCGTCTTTGTCGAGGTGAAGACCCGCCGCTCCCACGAGGCGGGGCATCCCGTGGAGGCGGTCGATGAAGAGAAGCAGCGGCGTCTGACGCGACTGGCCCTGGCCTATCTCAAGCATCACGACCTGATGAGCTGCTCCGCCCGCTTCGACGTAATCGCCGTCACTTGGCCCGACGGCGCCCGCCGACCCGTGATCGAGCACTTCAAGAACGCCTTCGAGGCGGCCGACCCGGGGCGTTTCTCTTCCTGAACCTGTTGGGCTTGGGCGGCCTTTGGGCATCGCGGCGATTCCCGCCTCGGCCCACAGTTTTCCCAATCTTAGCGGGTGAACACGACCATGATCCACACGCACGTCCTGAACCGGGGCGCCCGCGGCGTGCGGCGCCCCCTGGAGGGGATCAGCGGCCTTTTCTCAAATCCGAGGGGGGGAGCGTGGCAGCGCTAGGCCACCGACCGGCCCGCCTCCAGCCGGCGCCGCAAGGAAGATGATGACTTTGCCAGGCGTGGAGTTTCTCCGCCGCTTCTTCACGCGCCTGTTCCCCGAGGGCTTTGTCCACATTCGCAGCGACCCGTGCATTTGGAATGCTTGCCCCTCAACTGGGACGGCGCCTAAAAGGATACAAAGGACAGGGGTCAGGACTCGTTAAGACATAGCGTCTTGGACCCGCTTTGACAAAGGCATTGCAGCACGCGACCTTCTCGCCGGGCAACTATCCGCCCTCATGCTCCACAGCGTTCGCGCGACGGCGGAGCGGCAGGACGAAAAGGGCGGCGCAGCGGACGCAGCTCATTTCAGGCTGTGGGGGGCAAAGCGGCCGCAATTTCGGCGCGAACGTGTGCCATCGATTCCCGGTGACTGGGCCGCGTGGAAGAATTTTTCCCCGGGACTTGACTGGGAAGTGATTATGTGTACACTTACGGAGCGTTATGGCGTTGAAATGAAGTCGGGTGGGCAGTCACCCCGAGCGAGCCGTGTGGTCCCGGAAAAGCACGAGTCGCGGCGGCAGAGTCACGAGAGCGGCGAGGAATCTCGCGTTCGCTATCCCAGCGCGCCGGGGGTTGATTGTGGCGTCCGTCATTTTCATGTTCCCATGTTGCGAAATGTGCCCGAGCGAACGCATTGCCGATCGCGAAACATCCTGGCGATTAAGGGGGCGCAATGTGCCCCCCTTGGAGTCGCCGCGGATTGCTTGTCAGCCGACGCGGTAAGGACCGTCGGCAAGCGGAGCTTGACGGCTTCTCGGATGATTATATACTAAAGTACAGTATTGCCGACGTCGCCCTTTGCTGCATCAAGGTGGAGCATGCTGCCGACCGTTCATCCGAGGCCCGCGATCCTGGAATGGAGCGACGCCGGCTTTGCTCCTCCCCCAAAAGAAAGGTAGCGCAACTTTGCGCTACCTTGCTGCCGGGGGGTAGTGGTCGAACGCCGGCAAACTCACCCGACTAGTCGTGGCTTCGCTTATGGCAAGTAATTCGTTACTGGTGACGGTTGCACGTGGACTTCGATACCGGGCCCTTGACGGTCTTCGCGGGCGATTCTGATCGTGTCGAGCTTAGGCGCCATCGTCGACGATTTGGCCGCGTTTGCTGCGGAACACGTTGATGTGGAGGTTCATCTGCCGCCGAATGACGACGCGACCAATCGGAGACTCGCGGGGCCAATCGGGAAGTATGGGTTCTTGGATGTCGAGTTCCCGTGTAGCGCCGAAATCGTTGATATGGACCTTAGCTTAGCGGCGTGCCACTGCTACGGCATTTGGGCTTCTTGCCGGATGAGGACCAAGTCCAGAACGACATTCCGTGGCTCGATGACGATCCTGAATTGTGCCTCCGAACAATAGGGGAAGAAGTCGCGAATGAGCAAACGTGGCTCAAGCTGTTCTTCGTGAACGACGGAATTCAGCGGACGAGTTTTCCAGACCGCCTCCGGCAAACACTGCAGCCTGAGTTGATCAAGCTTCCGCTCGAATTCACACTAACCGACGCATGCTTGACCAATGCTCCCTTCGTCTGGTTTAACCGTCACTTCTACGTTTGACTGGGCGTTAGGTAGTTAACAGTCGCATTCCATCAGTCTATTCATGTCGTTTGACTACTACGACAATCCGTTGATTCGGCGTTATGCGTCGGAGGAGATGAGCCGGCTGTGGGGGGCGCAGCGGAAGTTTTCTACCTGGCGGCGGCTGTGGGTGATGCTGGCCGAGGCGGAGCGGGAGCTGGGGCTGCCGATCCGCGAAGAGCAGATTCACGAGATGCGCGCCGCTGTGGACGATATTGACTTCGCCGCGGCGGCGGAGCATGAGAAGCGGCTGCGGCATGATGTGATGGCGCATGTGCACACGTTCGGCGATGCGTGTCCGGCGGCGCGGCCGATCATTCATCTGGGGGCCACGAGCTGCTTTGTCACCGATAACACCGATCTGCTTTTGCTGCGCGAGGGATTGCAGATCGTCGCCCGCCGTGCGGCGGCGGTGATCGATCGACTGGCGGCGTTCGCGCACCAGCATCGGGACTTGCCGTGCCTGGGGTTCACGCACCTGCAGCCGGCGCAGCCGACGACCGTCGGCAAGCGGGCCTGCCTGTGGGCGTATGACTTGGCGCTTGACTTGGAGGAGATCGAACATCGGCTGGCGGCGCTTAAGGCGAGAAGCACGAAGGGGACCACCGGCACGCAGGCCAGCTTTCTGGAGCTGTTCGGCGGCGACCACGAAAAGGTCCGCCGGCTGGAGAAGCTGGTCGCGGACAAGATGGGCTTTGCCGAGACGTACGCAGTCACCGGGCAAACGTATTCGCGGAAAGTGGACGCGCAAGTGGTCGACGCGCTCTCCGGCGTCGCGCAGAGCGCGCATAAGGCGGCGACGGACCTGCGGCTGTTGGCCTCTCGGAAGGAGATCGAGGAGCCGTTTGAGAAGGAGCAGATCGGCTCTTCGGCGATGGCGTACAAACGCAACCCGATGCGGTGCGAGCGGATTTGCGCCTTGTCGCGGTTCGTGATGAGCCTCGCCTCCAGCCCCGCCGCCACGATGGCGACGCAGTGGATGGAGCGGACCCTCGACGACAGCGCCAACCGCCGCCTGGTGTTGCCGCAGGCGTTCCTGGCGATCGATGCGGTGTTGATTCTCTATCAGAACGTGGCGTCGGGACTG
>JAHWKS010000789.1 GCA_019347795.1 Planctomycetota bacterium
TGCGGGAAAGAAAGGCCCGCGCCGCCGGCGGCGGAGCGGGCCAGGTGCTGCGCGGGAATGGGTGTTGCGCGCTACTCGAGGATTTTGGAGGTGTCGGAGACGACCTTCTGGACCTTCTCGGCGTTCAACTCTCCTTTCTTGAACGCGTGGTTGGCCTTCACCTCGAGTCCTTTCCACATCAGGACCGTTACATCGGCGTCCTGGGCGATCTTGTAACTGGGAGGCCCCGCCTCGCCGTCGAAAATCGTCAGGGGAACATGGTCAATGTTTTTCGCCTTGGCGATTTCTTGGAGCTTGGGGGCCGCGGCGTCGGCATCCTCGCTGAGGACCACCAAAAACGCCGCCATCTTCTTCTCGTCGTTCTTGGCGACTTGCTCATCAATCTGCTTGACCAAACTGGCCAAGTCGTCCGAAAGCTCGCGAGCAAAGATGCTCACAACCGGACGTCCTCCGTACTTTCAGCGATAGCAGAGCGATTTGCCCTGATTGGGGCCGGTGATGTCCTTCACGTTGAAGGCCCCGGCGCTCTCGCCCACCTGCAGGCCTGATTGCAGTTCCGCTGCAACCACGACGCCGCAAGCGGCCAGCGCCAGAGCGGCCGAAGTCATCCATAGTCGATGCATAGCGATGCTCCTCGTTGATGAAAATGGAAATCGAAAACGCAACACCCACCACAAGGTTTACGTTGTCGGCAAGGAGATTGCAACACCGTAGGGCGGCGAAACATCGTCTAAGGGCTCGCACGGCGGCGAAGCGGGTTTGCGACGACAGCCTACTTGAGGCTGCGGAGGAAGGCCTGAAGCTCGTCGTCCCCCGCGTCTTTGCCGTCGCTCGACTTGCTTTCGGCGTCGGGTTTGCCGGTGCGGCCGTCCTCAGTCGCCGTGGGCAGCGCGGCGGGAAAGTCGGTCGGGGCTTTGGGGTCGATATCGGCGTCGTCCAAGACCTCGTCGCTGGAGGAAGGCTTCGCCGTCGAGCGAGGCTTCTTGCCGACCTGCCCCGCTTTCGGCACGTCGGTATCGGCCTCGGAGTCCTCCTCGGCCGCCGCAGCAGCAGGCGCGGCCGCGGGCGCCATCGGCGGCGACTTCTCCGGCGCGCGGACTGTCGGCTGATCCTGCCGCCTGGGCGGCGTTTTGAGCGGAACCTCTTGCTTCTCCAGAGGCGGAGCGGCCTTGGCGTCCCGCGAGTCTCCCGTTGGTTCGTCCTGGGCCGGAACGAAGGGGGCGTCCCGCCTGGTTCGCTCCACCTCGTTGCCGACGGTTTCCGTCGGCCGAACCGTGGGCGCCTTGCCGCGGCCGGGCTTGCCGACCGCGTCTTCTCGGCGAGACCGCTTTTCCTCTTCCAACAGTTCTCCGTAGATCGCGCGGAAGGTGACCGCCCCCACGGTAAGCAGTTCGCCGGGCGGGAGCGGGGCCTCCGAGATTGGTTCGTTGCCGACAAAGGTGCCGTTCAGAGAGCCCATGTCGCGGACGTAGAGCTGTCCGCCGGCCTCGTAAATTTCGCAATGTTGCCGGCTGACCAGGGCGTGGGGGAGGGTCAGCGAGGCCCCGCGCCCCCGGCCGATGATGGTCGGCAGCTTAAGCTTGATTTCCGTCGCTTTTGCATCGCCGCCGACGACGATCAGTTTTGCTTCCATTGTTGCTTTGCCGCGTCGCAGAAGGGGTGAGGTCGGACTCAGCTCGGGAGAAAAGGGATGAGCAGGATCAAGGCAGATGGGGAAATCGCCTGCGCGCACGACGATCAGCGCCCTTCGGTTCCACTAAGTTTACGGCATTCGACCCCGGTCGGAAAGCGTTTACTTCGAACCAATCTCGGGAATCCCGGCGCCCCCAGATCGTGCGGGTTCGACAGACATCGCTCGCGAAACGATCTACCGGATGCCGGCGAAATCCAGCGTCGCGAAGTAGTCGTCCAGCGTCTCGGCCCGGCGGATTTGCTGGACGTTTCCGTCTTCGCGGAGCAGCAACTCAGCGCTGCGGAGCTTGCCGTTGTACTGGAATCCCATGGCGTAGCCGTGGGCGCCGGCGTCGTGGATCACGAGCACGTCGCCCGCGTCAATCTTGGGAAGCGGGCGCTGGATTGCGAACTTATCGTTGTTCTCGCACAGCGAGCCGACCACGTCGTAGACATGGTCGGCGGCGGCTTGCTCTTTGCCCAAAACGGTGACGTGGTGATAGGCGCCGTACATTCCCGGCCGCATCAGGTTCGCCATGCAGGCGTCCACGCCGATATAGTCGCGATAGATGTGCTTCTCGTGAATCGCCGTGGTCACCAGGTAGCCGTAGGGGCCGGTGATGATCCGGCCGTTCTCGGTGAAGATCGCCAGGGGATCCAGGCCGGCGGGGACGATCATCTCGTCGTACAGGGCGTGGATCTCGGCGCCGAGAGCCTCCAGATCGATTGCTGTTTGCTCGGGCCGATAGGGAATTCCCATGCCCCCGCCGAGATTGACGAACTCCAGGCGAATGTCGAGTCGCTCCTGGAGGTCCCGGGCCAGTTCGAACAGCATCCGGGCGGTTTCCACGAAGTACCCGCGGTCCAGCTCGTTGGAGGCGACCATCGTGTGCAGGCCGAATCGCCGGACGCCGCGCTCTTTGGCGATTCTGTACGCCTCGAAAAGTTGCTCCCGCGTCAGGCCGTACTTCGCCTCTTCCGGGGCGCCGATAATCACGTTCCCCTGCCGCAGCGGGCCGGGGTTGTAGCGGAACGAGAGCAGCTCGGGCAATCCGCCGCAGCAGCGCTCCAGGTATTCGATGTGGGTGATGTCGTCCAGGTTCAGCGTGGCCCCGAGCTCCTTCGCCCGCAGGTACTCTTTGGCCAGCGTGTCGTTCGAGCTGAACATGATCGCCTCGCCGGTGATCCCCACCCGCTCGGCAAGGACCAGCTCCGCGAGGCTGCTGCAATCGGCGCCGAAGCCTTGCTCCCTGAGGATTTTGAGGATGTGGGGATTGGGGGTCGCCTTGACCGCGAAGAACTCGCGGAAGCCGGGGTTCCAGCCGAAGGCCTTCAGCAGCCGGCGGGCGTTCTCGCGGATGCCACGCTCATCGTAGAGGTGGAACGGCGTGGGATGCTCGGCGGCGATCTCGCGAATCCTGGCCAGGTCGAACGGCAGTTGCAGATTCTTCATGGAGCAGATGGAGGGAGGCGGGGATTGCAGCGGCCCCCGAGTCGGTGTAGCGTATTCCTTTCCAAGTAGGCCCCGGCTGACCGGGACCGCGTTACAGACAGCGTCAATTTAACTCCCATCGCCTTTTCCTGCGACCCGGCGGATCGGCGCAGACGGCCCGGCGCCGGCTTGGTAAAATAAACGTCACTAGCTTTCTTTTCCTTTCTTTTCGTTCTACAAGTTGTGGCTTTTTGGCGGTGCTCGTAACGGCGGACTTTTTTCTGCGCTCGCGGTAATAGCAAAGACCCACTGGTAGCCTCTCTTCCGCGATGCTCCTTCA
>JAHWKS010000790.1 GCA_019347795.1 Planctomycetota bacterium
AGAAGGGGCTGGCGCCGCTGGCGGAACTAATTGCCGGCCGCGAGGCGCCGGGCGATCGCGAGGCGCTGGTGCGGCCGTTCGTAGGTGCGGAGCGGGTCGTGGCGACCGCGGAAGAAGCGATCGACGCCGCCTGTGATATTCTCGCCGAGGAGTGGGCGGACCATCTCGATCATCGCCAGTGGATGCGCGAGCAGGTGCGCCGCGGGTGGCTCGTCTCACAGGTCAAGCGCGGCAAGAAGGAAGAGGCCGCCAAGTTCGAGACGTACTTCGACTACCGCGAGCTGCTGGGCAAGGTTCCCTCGCACCGGTTCCTCGCGATGCAGCGCGGCGCGGCGGAAGGTTTCTTGAAGGTCGGCGTCGAGGTGGATGAGGAGCGCGTGATGAACGTGCTCACATCGCGGCTCGTCCCGAATCCGCGGCTGCTGTTCTTCGGTCGGCTGAAGGAGGCGGCGGCCGACTGCTATTCGCGGCTGCTCTTTCCTTCCGTCGAGTCGGCGGTGTTGGCGGAGCTGAAGGAGCAGGCGGACGAAGAGGCGATCGCCGTGTTCGCCAAGAACCTCCGCGAGCTGCTCCTGGCGCCGCCCGCCGGCTCGCGGGTCGTCCTGGGAATCGATCCCGGCTTTCGCACCGGCTGTAAAGTAGCCGTGGTGGATGCGACGGGAAAGTTCCTCGCGAACGCCGCAATCTATCCAACTCCGCCGCACAACAAGATTGATGAGGCGGTCAGAGTGCTGCGCGAACTCATCGCGCGGCACAAAGTGGAGCTGATCGCCATCGGCAACGGGACCGGCTCGCGGGAGACGGACGCCTTCGTCGCCGACGTGCTTAAGTCCCACGGCGCCTCAGTCACCAGAGTACTGGTCAACGAAGCGGGCGCTTCGATCTACTCCGCCAGCGAGATCGCGCGGGAGGAGTATCCCGACCTGGACGTGACGGTGCGCGGCGCCATCAGCATCGCGCATCGACTGCAGGACCCGCTGGCGGAGCTGGTGAAGATTGACCCCAAGTCGATCGGCGTGGGCCAGTACCAGCACGACGTGAACCAGTCGCAGCTCCGCAAGGCGCTGGAGCGCGAGGTGCAGTCGTGCGTTAACCAGGTCGGCGTAGACGTGAACACCGCCAGCGCGTCGCTCTTGAGCTACGTCGCCGGCCTGGGACCGAAGCTGGCCGAGGCCATCACCCGGCATCGCGACGAGCACGGGCCGTTCCCGAGCCGGCAGGCGCTTCGCAAAGTCCCGCGACTGGGGGCGAAAGCGTTCCAGCAGTGCGCCGGCTTCCTTCGGGTGCGAGACGGCGCCGAACCGCTGGACAACTCCGCCGTCCATCCGGAGAGTTACTACCTTGTTGAGAAGATGGCCGCGATGCTGAACGTGAAGACGTCCCAGCTCCTGGCGAACTCGCAACTGCTGCGCGGCGTCGATCCGCAAAAGCTGGTCGATGAGAAGACCGGCCTGCCGACGGTGCGCGACATCCTGGCGGAGCTCGAAAAGCCCGGGCGGGACCCGCGCAAGGAGTTCCGCGTGGCTCGCTTCGCCGAGGGCGTGAACGAGCTTGCGGACCTCAAGCCGGGGATGCGCCTGGAAGGAGTGGTCACAAACGTGACGCACTTCGGCGCGTTCGTGGACATCGGCGTGCACCAGGATGGCCTGGTGCACGTCTCAGAGTTGGACCGCCGGTTTGTGGAAGACCCGGCCCGCGTGGTGGCGGTGGGAGACATCGTGCAGGTCAAGGTGCTGCAGGTGGACCTCGACCGGCGCCGCATCGCCCTTTCGCGAAAGCAGGCGATGGGATAGAGCAGACGCTGGTTCGCGTTTCCCGGGGACGCTACTCCGAGAGCGAGGAGGGCTGGTCGCGATGGGCGGCCTGGATTGCCTCGTACACCTCCTTGCGATGCACGGGCGTCTCTTTGGGCGCCTCGATTCCCAGCCGCACCTTGTCTCCGCGGATTTCCACCACGGTAATCACGATGCCGTCGCCAATCATAATTTGCTGGTCGCGCTTGCGGGAAAGAACCAGCATGGGGCGAACTCCGAAACGGGGAAAGGACGGAACTCCTGCCTTGCCCGAATTTTACGTGCCAAACGTGAAGGAAAATGCGCGGCAATCCCGCTCGTGGAATTTTTTCCCGTCCTCGCCTCCCGTCCATCCGGGCCCCCGGGGAGCGGATGGGACACAAGTTTAACTCCATCAATAGTTTAGGCGACACGTTTCGGTGTCAAATGAAGGCCGCGAAAAACGCGAACGCCGACGAGATTTCCGCCGAGGAAATCCACCGCCAGCGGTTGACATCTTGTCGGCACGGAAAAAACGTCGCGATTCAATCCTCGGGTTAACGGAGAACGCCTTGCGATTTCAGCCACTGCTCGCACCGCGCCGGCCATGTGGCGGCCGGATGATCGGAAGGACGAAGGCCGAACCCGTGACCGCCCCGGGCGTACACGTGCAACTCGCCCGCGACGCCGGCCCGCTTCAGCGCCAGGTACATCGCGATGCTGTTTTCGGGGCCGATGCGGTCGTCGCCGGCATGGGCGAAGAACACCGGCGGCGTCCTTTCGCTGACGCGGATCTCCGGCGCCAGCGTCAGCTCATCGCCTTCTGCCGTGAGGTAGGCGGGATAAAGGAGCACCGCAAAGTCGGGACGACAATTCACCTCGTCGATTGCGTCCCGCGCCTCATAACTGCGGCGGTCGAAGTTGGTGGCCGTGGTCGCCGCGAGATGCCCTCCGGCGGAGAAGCCGAGAATGCCGATACGCTCGGGATCGATGCTCCACTCCTCCGCGCGGCTGCGCACGAGGCTCATCGCCCGTTGGGCGTCTTGCAGCGGCGCCTCGTGCTTGGGCCGGTCCCGGCGGCGCGGAACGCGATACTTGAGCACGATCGCCGTGACGCCGATCGAATTGAGCCACCGGGCCACCTCTTCCCCCTCCAGGTCCATCGCCAGGATGTGGTAGGCGCCGCCGGGACAAACCAGCACCGCCGCTCCGGTGTTCTTCTCCTCGGGGGCGGCGTAGAGGGCGATCTCCGGCTCGGTCACATCCGTCAGCCGGGTCACCGGCCGGTCGCCCTGGGGCGGGAGCGTCTTCTCTTCGCCGATCTCTCCCGTCTCGCCCGGCGCCTCTCCCGGCCACACCGCTATCCGCGTCGGCTCCGCCCCGGCCGCGTTGAGCGGGCAATTCAGAATCAGGACCAACAACGGCGCCAGAGAGACGATTCTCATGATGTGTTCGCGAGCGGCTGCGATCTTTCTTCGTCGAAGTGTGAGGAAAAGCAGCATAACTGGCGGTCGCCGTCTTTGCAAAGCGCGTCGCTGCTGGGGACAATAAAGGGAGACGCACAAGGAGAAGTTCGGGATGTGGCTAAATCGTTTGCTCGGCGCCGCCGCGTGCGCGGCCTGGTTCGTCGGCGCGGCCTGCGCGCAGCCCAGCGAGTTTCCCTCGGAC
>JAHWKS010000791.1 GCA_019347795.1 Planctomycetota bacterium
TCTTCCGATCTGTAGTCCACGAGGCTGCGGATGGTGGACCAGCGACTGCGGTCGTTGGCGCTTAGGAAAGGCGTTTCGCCCGAGGGAGACGCGACGCACAGAATGCGGCCGGCGATGCTCCCGGCCGCGATGACGATCAACAGGGCGTAGACGGTTCGCCGCAGAGGGGCATGTGGCTCGCGACTGTCGGTCATGCGGCTTACGGCTGCGGCTCGGATTCGGCCGCATCATCCGCAGCTTGCGGCCCGCCTGGCGGCTCCTCGGCAGGCTCGCTCGGTGGTGCGGCATCCTCAGTAGCCGGCTCGACCGGCTCCTCCGGCGCGTTTGTTTCCGGCACGGCAGGAACGACAGGCTCATCATCGTCGCCGGCGGGAGACGTGATGTCTGGTCCGACCGGCGCGATTGGCGCCTCCTCGGGCAAGAGCATCTCTTCAGCGCCGGGGAGCGTGGTCATATCGAACGGGCTGCCGGCGCTGCCGGGCCCCTCGCCCATGGCGGGGATTTCTTGCGAAATCGGCTCCTGCTCGGAAAACCACGCCAGAAAGTCCTCAGCATCCTGCGTCGCCAGCCCGGCTTGCTTCTGCTCTGCCGAACGTCCGAGGACCGTGTCGGGCCAGGCGTCGGCTACTTTGCCGTACGTCTGGCGCGCCGCTTCCAAATGAGTTTTGTCCCCGGTGACGGCAAACAACGCCTCGTGGGCCTCCGCCAGGCCGAACATCGCCCGGCGCCGCAGGAGCGGCTCCCGCCCGTGAACGTCGTCGTTCAGCACCGCCTCGTAGCCGGTCAAGGCGTTCTTGAGCGACGACTCGGCCTGCCGGCGATCGGTGAACGTCTGGCCGGCGCCCATCTCCAGTTGAATGTCGGCCGCGAGGAGCGTGGCCCACAAGCTGGCGGGCTCCCCCGCGTGCCGCTCGGCCATTTCCGCCAGGGCGGCGGCGTCGGAGCTGTCGGCGGCCGCGTAGAAATCGCTCCAGGCGGCCGTGCTTCGCGAGGCGTTCCACTCCCGGAAGTAGACCCAGGCCAGCACCACCGCCACGGCCGCCAGCACCACCGTGAGAATCAAGTTCACGTGCGGCTTGACGTTCTCCGACTGGCGATTGATCCAGTGGGCGAGCGTATTGGTCTGCAGCTCGTGACGACGTTCCGATTTCATAGCGACTTTCCGTCCCACAAGTCCAGCGACTCCATCGCCGGGGAGGAAGTAAACCTTAAAGAAGTAACGTGCAAGTATAGAGAACACTTTTTCCTAACGTCAAGACGGACAGGCACTTGGCTTTGAAAGGGGTGCGGCCCATCCGAGATCGCCAAGCGGCGCCGTCTTGGACACCGGCGACAATCGCGACGGGTGCGGACAATGAGGCAAGGCGATCGTTAATTTCCGCCGGGCCGAACCCGAGGTTGCGGCCGCGGCGGAAACAGCGGGACCGGCTGACCCGCGGCGTTGAGGCGGATCCCCGGCGGCAGGGCGCGCTGGATGCCCTGTGGGAAGAACTGCACGGGCGGCGGAGGGACGGCATTGGGCGGCTGACCGCCGATGGCGCGGAACACGGCGCCCAGCGCGTCGGCGCCGGGCGTGCTGGTCGTGTCGGCGCTCAACAGTCCCGTCTCGACCGGAGGCTGCGGAGGCTCCGGCTCGTCAGTGAACTTCAGACTAACGGCGCCGACCGGAAGCGTGAGGATCACCGTTTTGTTGCCCGGGTCCGCCTCCAGCGTGTACTTGTCATTCCCGGTTCCGCTGCTGGCCGTGTCGGTCGACTCGAACAGCAGCGTGCCGTCCCGGCGGTCCAGGCACAACACCGCAAGCTGATTGCGGCGCGACTGCCCTTGCTCCGATTCGCGGCGCATCAGCAGCACCACCGGCGTCTCGGTCGGCTGATCGAGCGGCAGTCCGTACTGCTCCAGGTACGCGGGCGAGGGCCAGAGCGGCTCGCCGCTCTCGCGATCGAAGGCGTACGCGTATCCGTTGACCAGCGGGGCGTCGGAAATCGACGGCGGCTGATAGGCGGTGTCGCTGTTCTCACGATACGTGGTGTTGGTAAACAGCAGGAAGCGATCCGCCGACGGCAGAACGTAGATGCTCTGTAGCGGCTGCTGCTCCTCGAGCTGCGTCGCGACGATCGACTTACCCGTCTCCAGCGAGAGCAGCACGAACTTGCCATTCGGCTCCAGCACCGCGAGCTTGTCCCGCTCGACGACGCACCCCTTCGACTCCACCGCGAACGATCGCTCCCAATCGGCCGGCGAAGCGGCCACGAGATCTTCCATGCGGACCTTCATCGCCCGACCTTCCTGGCGGAAGCTCAGCACGCGCCGGCCGAGCGTCGTCCAGCGGTTGCTGCGCGACGGCACATCGCGATGGCCGACGAAGCTGCCGTCCAGCGCGCTGAGGACCATCGCCTGCCGACCGTTGTGCGGGATGACGATGACGTAGTCCTCGTCGCCGAATACCTCCGAGCCGGCCTCCACGTTCTCGCGAATCCAGATTGTTTCGCCGGTGAGCGGATGGACGCAGACCAACTCGCTGCGGCGTTGGAAACAAACGCCGTGTTCGTTGAGCGGCCCGAACCGGCCCACCGGCATCGAGTTGGCGCCCGCCGCATAATAGATCGGATCGCCCCACGGGTTGTGCTGCGGTAAATGGCTGACGCGAGTCCGGCTGGCGGGACCGTCCAGCGAGTGCTCCACGTCCTGGGACCATAAGACCGCCTCGCCCGACGGGCCCGCGTCGTCCACCAAATTGAACGCCATCAATTGCACGCCGAACGAGACCAGCAGCAAATGACCATTCACCTTGGCGTGATAGACGCTGGTGTTGTTGGAGGGGCTCGGGTACCGCATGCTCGGGTGCGGACTGGCTACCGTGGGCGACGCGAGGATGCGTCCTTCGCCGTCGCGCACCGTTAATTGCGTTTGCTGCTGGTCGTACGAGACGCGGATCCCCGAGGGGAGCGAGCCGCGTAGTTGCTGCACCTCGATCGGATAGACCCGCTGATACGCGGAGAGACTGGTCCGCTCGTGCGTGACGGAGCTTTCCACGCGACCGGCGGGCCAGGCGATGTCGTTCATGGCTGGAGCGAGCGGCCCGTCCTGCGGCAGTCGAGCCACGACCTGCGAAACGGTCAGCTCTCCGTCAATGACTTCGTCCGGCCACCGCTGCTCGAGCCGTCGATAATAACGAGCCGCTTCTCGCCATCGCTGCGCCCGCTCCATCAGTTGCGCCAGCCGATAATTGGCCTGGGCGGCGATCGACGCGTCTTCGGCGTCCTCCAGTTGAACGAGCATCAGCTCCGCCTCCAGCAGCCCGGCGGAGTCCATCAGTCGCTCGGCCAGCCGCAACCGCGCCTGATCGGCGGAGGGGTGGGCGCCGAAGTAATTGACGAATCGCGACAGCGCCGAGGGCGTGCCGGCTTCCAACGCCTCTTCTAATCGAGCTTGGAGG
>JAHWKS010000792.1 GCA_019347795.1 Planctomycetota bacterium
TCGCCGCAGCCACGCCAGCAGCTCTTCTTCGCTCTGCCCCAGAAACTGGCGGAGGTCCCTTTGGGCTTCGATGAACGTCTCCTGGACGACATCCGAGGCCCCCATCTTCTGCCGCACCTCCGCCGGCAGCTCCCGGTTGGCGATCAACAGCAGATACGCGCGGCACGCCTCCAACGCGCCGCCGACCGCATCGTGCGACCCGGCCCGCGCTTCCCGCAGGGACTGGGACAGCGCCGCCAGATCGACCGCCGGTGGCGGATGCGTCATCTCCACGGCTACCTCCCTAAGCACAATTGCACCGCGAAAGGGACACAGCGGACACGCCCTTTTTTTACGTCACCGGCGGACCGGCGGTTAACCGTAGCAATTATGGCCACACCCGACGGGAGCTGGCAAGCATGCTTCCCGGAAGGGGCAATGTCCCGCCCCCCGATAGAAATTCTTCTCAGATTTCTCGTCCACTTTCCCTCAAGAGCAGTGCCTAGCGTCGTATGGCGCCGCTTCGACGCAGTCGCCCATTCGTTCCTCAGGAGTTCACATCATGCGATTCGCCCGACCCAGACAAGGTTGGTTGATGACGGTTATCGGCGCCGCCGTGGCGGCCCTCTTCCTCTGCGGCGCCGCCGCCGAGGCGGCCAAACCGGGGAGCGGAGTCGTTCCCCCGGGGACCATCTATTTCAACCAGGTCTTCCAGAGCGGCACGCCCGACTACTACCAGGAAACCTGGCGGATGAGCGGCGACGGATCGGGTAAGGCGTTTGTGGCGGTGCTCTCGCGCGACTTCAACGCGGTCCCGTCGCACTTGACCTACGATGGCCACCGCTGGTGGCTCGTCGTGCGATCCGACGAAGCGGGATTGCCGAACCTGTGGGCCACTCCCGACGGCGTCGCCTGGGTCCAAGTCACCGATAGTCGCACGACCGACAACGGAGATGGAACGGATACGATTTCCCGCTTCGGGGCCGCTTCCACCAACGATATCGAGCCGTCCTGGTCGAACGACGGACTGGATAGCTTTGCATCCATTGCGGGCGTTCGCTGGACGCGGGTCATCGAGACCGGAGAAATCCTCCATCAAGAAAGAGCGATATTCCGCGTGGCCATCAGCGGCGTGGAGCTCGAAACCATCCTCGACGAGAACCTGGCCGATCCCAAACTGAACGCAGACGACTCCCGCGTCGCCGCAATCGTGACGACGCCATTCCTGTTTGGGCGCAATTTTGTCTACCACCACTGGTCGCCCGACGGCGCGAAAGTCGCCTACGCATTCCGGAACGATCTGGAAACTCTCACGTGGGAAGACGTGTGGGTGGCCGACGTAAGCCAAGGCCCCGCCGACGCCTTGCTGGACGGGTTCCGAATCCACGACGGCGACAATCCCGTCTACGGCATCCAATGGTCGGGCCATCCCTCCTCGGCGGACCAGCGAATCGTGTTTTCGCTGGGCGGAGCGATTCGCAGCGTGCAGCCGGACGGCGCCGGCGCAATTCTTTTAGCCGGAGGCCGCAACCCGCACTGGTCGCCCGACGGCCAGTACGTCGCCTTCGACTACACCCAGCGCAAAGGAACCAACGTCTACCACCACGTCGGCCGCATCCCCGCAGCAGGAGGCACCGTCGTGAATCTCACAAGCGACCTGGACAAGACAACCCCCAAAAGCGTCCGCGGCTGGCACGAGTAGAGATGCTCCGTCTGTGGTCTTCACTATCGGCGGAGGAAAAATAGGTCAGGACTCTTTGATTTCACGCTTGTTCTCTTTAAAGAGTCCTGACCCAGTCCTGACCCTTTTTCGTCCTCCAATGCGGAAGGTCTGGGCGCCAACGGGCCGTTTTTGATTCCGTTACACACTCCGCTCACGATCAGACATAGGAAGATTCGCCATGATGCTTTCGCGTCTTCAGTCTCTCTTCGACAAGCACAGCAAACACTCACGCAGATCGCGAACCGTTCGACGGCGAAGTAGCGAGCCTAGATGCGGAGCGCGGCTGCTTCGTTACGAGACGCTGGAGAACCGCGTCGTGCTGAGTGCGACGACTCTTCAATACACGTTCGGCGCCGCGGATGGAGCCGCCCTTGACGATATCAATCTCAACGGGACCGCGGCGATCCAAAATGATGCACTCCGTCTGACACCCCCGCAGTCCAGCCAAGCCGGAAGCGCATTTCTGCAGACGGCGTCCGCCATCAACAGCAGCAGTTCGTTCACTACATCCTTCGCCTTCCATCTTACTGGCGGGCAAGAAAGCGCGGGCGCCGACGGGATCGCCTTCATCGTTCAAAACGATTCTCGAGGCGCTGACGAGCTTGGTGGAGTGGGGGGCGACCTTGGATATCACGGCGTCGCACCGAGCCTAGCCATAGAGTTCGATACCTACGGAAACGGTTGGGATCCGAATCCGAATCACATCGCGGTGCTTGTGAACGGGGATGTTACCAGGCATCAATCTCTAGTCACGTCTCCAGTCGATTTGAACGGCGGTGGGCCGTACTACGCTTGGATCGATTACACGGGCACAACCGATAGTCTGGAGGTGCGCATTAGCGGGGTAAATGCCCGGCCGTCGCAAGCAACACTGAGCGCCACCGGAATCGCGCTTGAAAGTTTCGTTGGGAGCCAAGCCTTTTTTGGATTCTCCGGCGGCACCGGAGGCCTGTTCAACGACCAGCAGATCCTCGATTGGACGCTGACCACAGAATTGCCCACAGCCGATTTCGGCGATGCGCCGGATACCTACGGCACACTTTTAGCCAGCAACGGCGCTTACCACGTCGGCATCGGACCGCAGCTCGGCGCGGCTCGTGATTTTGAGTCTGACGGCCAACCCGCGGCTCAGGCCAACGGAGACGACACGCTCGGCACGCCGGACGACGAAGACGGCGTAGCTTTTTCCACTTTAGTCGCGGGAACGGCAGCCACGGCGACCGTCGATCTGCAGAATTCGGACGCCACTGCCAATTATCTCAATGCTTGGTTGGACTACGACCAGGACGGCGATTTTTCGGACACCGGTGAACAAATATTCGTGGATGCGAATCTGGGTACGTCGGCCGGAATTCAAACGCTCAATTTCACGCTGCCGTATTCGCACCTGGGCGTCACTTACGCGCGGTTCCGCCTGAGCACGCAAGACAGGTTACAGCCTTCCGGCGCAGCCAACGATGGCGAAGTAGAAGACTACCGGATTACGATTGATGCTCCTAACATTGACGACGGGAACCCTTGCACGACTGACACGTATGTCGCAGGAGTCGGCGGCGTCCACACCCCAGTCCCCGACGGCACAGTGGCAGACGATGGAGATCCGAACACGATCAATGACCGCTGCGAAGGAGGCGTGGTAGTCGGCGATCCGCTCAATGGGCCGCCAATCGCTGCGGCTGGCGGACCGTATCGAATGACGGATGGGACAAGCATTGAGCTAGATGC
>JAHWKS010000793.1 GCA_019347795.1 Planctomycetota bacterium
AGCCCCGCCAGCAGCGCATCCAGGTTTTTCACGGGGACAAAGCCGAGGGCCTTGGGCTCATCGTTCTCGATGGTGACGATCAGGCCGATCGGCCGCTTTTTGTCCATTCCCACCGTATAGCCGCCCGAGAGCAGGGCGACCATTTTTCCGAAATCCCCCTGCCCGGCGGTTTCGGTCAGCCAGGCGACATCCCCCAGCACCTCTTCCACGGAAGTGATAGCGACCACCGCCACCGGCTCGACCCCCTCCTCCTGCGCCGCGGCCGGGCGGGCCAGGGGCGCCAGGGCAACGAGCGTCGCCAGAGAGATGGCCAAAAGCGAAGAAAGCCAAGTTTTCACGACACGTCTCCTTGAGTGTGATTGCAATGAGGTTCAAGCGGCGAGACTGCAAGATTCCTCCGCCGGCGCGCAGTCGCTCCACGAAAGTTATACTCGATTCGACCCCGTCGGGTTTCCCCATGCGTCGAAAATTCCTGCGTAGAAAATCCCGTTCCGCACGGGCTAGAAGATGAAGCGGAACGCAGAGAAACCCGCCGCTGTCGAGAATTCGACAGGCGAATTGCGCGCGACAAAACACCGCCAGGCGCGGCGGCCGGCAGCGGGTTCGCAGAAAGCGGAAGCGGACTACCGCTCGCGATAGACGATGCGGCCCTTGGTCAGGTCGTACGGGGAAAGCTCGACCCGCACGCGGTCGCCGGGGACGATGCGGATGAAATACTTGCGCATCCGTCCGGCCACGTGGGCCATCACCTCGTTGCCGGTGTCGAGCTGGACCATGAACCGGGTGTTCGCGAGGGCCTTGGTCACCACCCCCTCGACCTCTAAAGCTTCTTCTTTCTTCGCCATGCAGTCCTCAAACGCGGGGAAACGCACCAGCCGCCTGGCTATCAAGATAAGGCATCGACCCGCCTCTCGTCCAGGCGAGGAGACGGCAAGCAATTCGCGACTCGGAGCGACATATCCACGGGGACGCTTGGGGGCGGTCTTTCCTTGACCGGCGCAGATCGAATGGGTTAGGTTTTGTTACGTGCCTACCTTTCGCCTTGAGGAGACTTTTCGTGACGCCCACAAACGCCGCCTGGCTGCTGATGCTGGTCTTCCCGGGCCAGGCCGAGGCGGCGCCCGAGCCGGCCGCCGGGCAGCCTGATGCAAAAGAGTCGGCGCGCTGGACCGAACTGTACCGGCGCGAAGCCAAACAGTACGAAATCTTTGGCGACGAAGACCGCCGCGTCGCGCTGCACCTGCAAAAGAATCCGGTCTTCCGATTTGCCGATCCCATTTCCGCGAACAAGTTCAATGGCGACTTCTTCGTCTGGACGCGCCACGGCCGGCCTGAGGTGGTCGGCTCCATTTGGTCCAGCGGCCGCAAGGCCCGTCCCGGAAAGCGGACGATTTGTCACTCCTTCCATTCTCTGGCGCTGGGGCCGCTGCACGCGAAACGGAACGGCGGGTTCTGGTGGTCTCCGACGACGCCCGGGATCGACCCGAAGCCGGTTCCCGGCGCGCCGCCGCCTGCGGAGAACCCTCGCTTGCGCCTGGTGCAGATGCGGTCTCTCGCCCGGGAGTTCACCGTCACGCAGCTCGTAGATGAAGTCGAGTCGGTCGAGCGGGAGCTGCGGCTGCTCCCGCAGCCGATTTATCGTTTTGAGGCCAACCCGAAAGGCGTACAGGACGGCGCCCTCTTCCTGTTTCTGAACGACTGGGACCCTGAGGTGCTGCTTGTGCTCGAGGTGCGGGACACGCCGAACGGACCGCACTGGCATTTCGCGCCGGTTCGCTTCTGCTATCTCTCGGCTCGCGTCAAGCATAACGGCCGGGAAGTCTGGTCTTACCAGCGCGGCGGACCGATGACCGACCGCAGCCACTACTATTTGTCGATTCACGGAGCTTCGTACGTGGACCGTGATCTGACGGAGTGAGGCGGGCGAATCTTATCGAGATCGGCTTACTGGGGTTATAATTGGTTCAGTCCCAAACGGAGACCACAACGACTATGAATTCCTTTGCGTCATCAGAGTTGAACCAGCTTGTGCATGAGGAGTTGGCCGCGGGCGGATACGCCTCCGAAGAAGATGTTCTCCTCGCGGGTGTGAAAGCGCTTCGGGAACTACGATCACACGAGCGACTCCGTGGCGCCATTCGAATCGGATTGGCGCAACTGGATCGCGGGGAAGGCATTGTACTGGATGGCGATGACGCGCTCGGACATTTCTTCGATGAAATTGACGCGGAAGTCGATCAGGAGTTGTCGGGCGAAGGACGGACGGACCCATGAACCGCTATGTCACCGCTCCGGAGGCGCGAGAGGACCTCAAGAGCATTTCACAGTATCTCGCGAAAGAGCGGCGGAGCCCGGCGGGGGCAAATCGTCTTCGTCAACGGCTGCTCGACAGCTTCCGGCAGTTGGCGTCGCAACCGGGCATGGGCGAAGCCAGGCCCGATCTCGGGGTCGGCATTCGGCAATGGCCGGTCGGAAGTTATGTCGTCTATTACAAACCAACGACCGAAGGCGTTCTCATCATTCGAATCATTCACGGCGCGCGCACCCTTCCTGACGTGTTTCGCGAGTGACGAGAAACCCCCGTCTCTCCGTGTTCGGCGGAATCCCGTTCATTCATGGCTGGTTCCTCGCCCATGATCCTGGTCATCGATAACTACGACTCGTTCACGTACAACCTCGTGCAGCGGCTGGGGGAGCTGGACTCCTCGCTGAACATCGAGGTGTATCGCAACGATGAGATTACGCCGGAGGAGATTGCGGCGAAGGGGCCTACGTGCTTGATCATCTCGCCGGGACCATGCACGCCGACCGAGGCGGGAATTTCCGTCGCCTGCGTCGAACGGTTCGCGGGGAAACTGCCGATCCTCGGCGTGTGCCTCGGGCACCAGTCGATCGGCCAGGCCACCGGCGGAAAGATCGTCCGCGCTCACAAGCTAATGCACGGCAAGACGGACCATATCTACCACGACGGACGCGGGCTGTTTGAGGGGCTGCCCAACCCCTTCATCGCCACGCGGTACCACAGCCTCGTGATCCAGCCCGACACGCTGCACGAGGATTTCGAAGTGGCCGCCTGGACCGAAGAGCCGGACGGCGTGCGGGAAATCATGGCGGTCCGCCATAAGCAGTATCCGCTGTTCGGCCTGCAATTCCATCCGGAAAGCTTCCTCACCGAGTGCGGCCAGGAGCTGCTGCGACGGTTCATCGAGGGCGCGGGGGAGGGGGGAAATCCCGGCGCCATGGCTCCCGAGGCATCGACGACGCACAGAAACTGACGGGGAATCCCGGAATCGTGGGGCCGAGGCATCGACGAAGTAAAGAAACGGAGGAGTGGTGGAGTATTGGAGTGATGGAGTAATGGAAAAGCACGCGTCCACCACTCCACCACTCCATCACTCCATCACTCCATCACTCCATCACTCCATCA
>JAHWKS010000037.1 GCA_019347795.1 Planctomycetota bacterium
CGGCGATGGTGAACATGAGGGCGCCTCCTAACTAGAACCGCGGGGGAATCGCTGAACCCCCTCTTCGGGGCAGCAGTGCAACCCGACCTTCGGATGGCGCGGCCGCATGCTGGTCTCCTCATCGTAACCTCAAACAGCCCCGGGAAGGCCCCTGGCGGGCCGTTAACGGCGACTCCAGCCTGTCCAGCACCCGGGTTTTAGCCAGAATACCGACTTTGTGGGCAACTCAGGGTTTATGGGCAAAGCCGCCAGAATAGTGTACATGCGTTTATATATCCTCCTGGGGCGCCTGCAGCGGATACCACCCATTGGGAGGTGTTCTGGCTCCCGCTCTCGGCTACGTCGGCGTGTGCTCCAACTCCCTTTCCGCCTCCAAAAGCGAGGTCATGAGGGCGTCGATCTCGCGCATCTCCTCTTCGCTCAGGCGGCGTTGCGGGGGGCGGGGGCGGCCGAAGTCGAGGCCGATGCTGCGGATCGCGTGTTTCAGGAACGAGATGTTATAAGAGCTGCCGGCGCGGGCGCGGTACTCTTCGATGGGGCGGATGATTGCTAAGAGACGCATCGCTTCGGGCCAATCGCCGCGGGCGGCCGCGGCGTGCATCGCCAGCGTGAGCCGCGGGACTACGTTCCCGGCGCCGCTGGTATAGCCGGGGGCGCCGGCCAGCATGAAGAACGGGGCGAACCGCTCGGCCGAGCCGCAGTACCAGTCGATCCGCCCGCCGTTCCGCTGCACGACGCGGGTGAAGGCGTCGATGTCGTTCACCGCGTACTTCACGCCGATCAGGTTCGGATGGCCGGACAGGTCGAGCAGCAGCTCGTCGCCGGGGATCGCATCCTTCTTATAGATCAACGTCGGGCAGCCGAGCCGCTCCATGATCGCGAGGTAATAGTCCCGGGCGCCGGCGTCGCTGAGGTAGGGGAACGCAAGCGGCATCACGAGCACCGCATCGGCGCCCGCCTCCAGGGACGACTCGCCGAGCCGCACCGCGTTTTCGAGCCAATGACCGATGGGCGCGATGATCGTCCCCTCGGACCCGATCGTTTCCCGCGTCATCCGCACCGCGGCGACGATCTCTTCCGGATCGAGGCTGTGAAACTCCGCGCTCCCGGCGCAGGGAATGAAGACCCGCACTCCGGCCTCGTGGAGGCGAGCGGTGAGCGTCTGCATCGGCGAGAGCGCGAGCTTGGCGTGCTCATCGAAAGCGGTGAGCGGCACGAGTTGCACGGTGTGCAACTTCTCGCGGGCGAACGAGGAAGGCATGGCTATTTGGATTCGTTCGGAGTGCAGGCGGCCCGCCTGCGCCGGAATAGAAAAACAGGCGAGCCGCCTGTTCTACGCGAGCCGCGTCCATTGTATTCTCGCAGTATGCCGCCGCCACCCGGGACATGATGGGTCGCGCCGGACTTCTGACGGCGCCAAACGTTAGGTATAATTATGGCGAAGGTTAAAGCGCTGTTCTATCTGCCGCTTCGCGACAGCGACGGCCGCGATTTGCGCGACGACATCGAAGCCGCGTTAACAGACATTTACATTCGGTTCGCCGGCTGGACGTCCAAGGCTATGTGAAGGGAGCCTATCGCATGGCGGACGGAAGTCAGGCTATCGACGAAAGCGCAGCGTATCTTGTCGTGTTGCAGGAGAACGAGATTCCTGATTTGGAGGATGTGCTGCGAGAGTTCAAAAGCAAAACCCTGCAAGAAGCAATTTACCTTGAGATTCAGCGTGACGTAGAGGTCCGCTTCCTCTAATCAGCTATGCCGTATGTCCAACGACAAAGCCGCCCTCGAACAGCAGGTTCGCGAAGTGCTCTCCTCGGCCCGCGACGCCATGACGTTGAGCGATCGGCTCTTCAGCCCCCAAGGGCTGTTCAATCAGATCGCCAGTAGTGCCGCGGAACGACGGGAGCTTGCCTCCTCATCGCTTTTTAAAGATTCGCTCCGACGTCTCTCCGAACTACAGCGGGCCGAGGCCGACGAATTCGCAAGGAACATTGGCGACTTGGGCGATTCCGCGGCGCCATGCCGTTTTGCGAAGCTTGAGCGTTCCTGACGGCGCGACGATGACCACGTTCACCTTTCGCGCTGAAACTTTGCACGACACCGACCATCTTGCTGCGGCGCTGGCGGCGGCGTTGCCGGAGCGGGCGGTGGTGGCGCTCTCGGGGACGCTCGGGGCGGGGAAGACGCAGCTTGTGCGGGCGCTCGCGGCGGCGTGCGGCGTCCCGGCCGAGGAGGTCGTCAGCCCGACCTTCGTTCTCTGCCAGGAGTATCGCGGGCGGCGGATGCTCTATCACTTCGACGCGTATCGCATTCGCGATGACGACGAGTTCCTGGAGCTGGGCCCCGAGGAGTATTTCGAATCGCCGGGCGTGACGCTCATCGAATGGGCCGAGCGCGTCGCGCGCTGCCTGCCGGAGGACCGCCTCGAAATTCACATCGAGCCGACGGGGGAAACCTCCCGCACGTTCCAAATCGCCGCCCACGGCGCCGGAATGGACGGCGTGGTCGCCGAGGTCCAACGGCGCCTGGAGCGGCGGTAGGAACCCGGTGCGGCGCGTCCTTGCTTTCCATTCCCGTTCCGGTCAGGATGGCGGTTGGAATGGGGAGGGCCGGGGCCGAATTGCGCGGGGCCAGGCGGAACGGCTTTGCGATGAAGATTCTCGTCGCCGACGACAGCGCCATCATGCAGCGGCTCTTGCTGCGCTCGCTCGAGAAGTGGAATTACGACGCGGTCGTCGCGGCCGACGGGGCCGAGGCTTGGGAGCTGTTCCAGCAGGATCGCTTTCCGCTGGTCCTCACCGACTGGATGATGCCGGGCGTGGACGGGCTGGAGCTGATCCGGCGAATCCGCGCTTCGCAGCAGCTCGGGTACGTGTACATTATTCTGCTCACGGCCAAGACGGAGAAAGAGGACCTGGTGACGGCGATGGACGCCGGCGCCGATGACTTTCTCTCCAAGCCGTTCGATCAGCAGGAGCTGCGGGTTCGGGTTCGCGAAGGGGAGCGGATCATCCGCCTGGAGCAAACGCTCGCGGAGCAGAACCGGCGGCTGCGCGAGACGCAAGCGGCCCTTGTGCAAAGCGAGAAGCTGGCCAGCCTCGGGCAACTGGCGGCGGGAATGGCCCATGAGATCAACAATCCGATCGCCTATGTCGCCAACAACCTCGCCGTGCTGCGGCGCGACGTGCTGGAGGTGATGGACCTGCTGGAGCGATACCGCGAGGGCCGCACGAAACTCGCCGATGCCGATCCCGCGCTGGCGGCGAAAATCGCCGCCGCCGAAGAGGAGTGCGACCTGCCGTGGCTGAATGAGAACCTGCCGCGGCTCTTCAAGAGCTCGCTCGAGGGTCTGAGCCGGGTGCGAGAGATCGTCAGCAACCTGCGCGACTTCGCCCGGTTGGACGAGGCCGAGCTGGACGAGTTGGACCTCAACGCCGCACTCGAATCGACCGCCAAGGTGCTGGGGCGCGAAACGGCGGAGAAGGAGTTGTCAGTCGAGCTGGAGCTGGCGCCAATCCCGAAAATCACCGGCCGCCCCCAAAAGCTCAACCAGGTGCTTTATAATTTGCTCTTGAACGCGGTGCAGGCGAGCGAGCCGCAAGGCCGAATCACGCTTCGCACGCGGCAGATCGGCGAAGGCGTCGTCCTGGAGGTGGAGGACCGCGGGTGCGGCATCGAGCCGCAGAACCTTTCGCGCGTCTTCGAGCCGTTCTTCACCACCCGGCCGATCGGACGAGGAACGGGATTGGGACTGGCGATCAGCTACGGCATCGTCCGCGACCACGGCGGCGCCATCGAGGTGGAAAGCCGGCCCGGCGAGGGAAGCCTGTTCCGCGTGACGCTGCCTGTCCGGCCGAAGGCGCAGAAGCTGCCGGCGTCGTCGAAGACGGCCGACGGCGAGCGGCGCCCGTCCCTGAAAGCCAAGAGTCTGAGCGAGCCCGTGTGACCGTCGCATTTCCCTCGGGAGCGAGCGATGACCGACCAGCCTCCATCCCGCAAGAAGAAACACAGCCTGCTGTTGGTCGATGACGAGCCGGAGATCCTCTACTCCCTCAAAGGGCTGCTGCGGCGGGACTTCGACCTCCACGTGGCCGAGAGCGGCAGGCGCGCCTTGGAGATTCTGGCCGAGCATCCAATTCACGTGGTGATGACCGACCAGCGAATGCCGGAAATGAGCGGAGTGGAGCTGATGGGCCGCGTGCGGACCGAGCATCCGGAGGCCATCCGCATCGTGTTTACCGGCTATGCTGACATTAAGGCGGTGGTGGAGGCGATCAACAGCGGCGGGCTGTATCGCTACATCACCAAGCCGTGGGATCCGGACGATCTGATCGAGACGTTGCACCAGGCGGCCGCGGCGTACGACCAGATGGTCGAGCGGCGGCGATTGCTAGGCGATCTCCGCCGTCACGTGCAGCGCGGGCAGGAGTTCGCCGATCGGCTGGCCACGGGACAAACCGCCGAGGCGGCGGAGCTGGATGATTATCGGGAATCGACCGCCGCGCTGCTGTCTCGCATCGACAAGTTGCATGAAGCATTGAAATCCGCGACGCCTCCGCCTCCCGGCGATTGAGATCCAACCCTGTGACCACGAAAGAGCCGGTGCTGTTGACGGTGCTGATCGAGACGGCGCCGTTGCGCTGGTTCGTGGCGGGCGTGACGCTCCAGGGCGAGCCGCTGCCGCTGATGCGATCCGAGGACGGCAATCTGCGCGACTACGTCGGCGCCGCGTTCGACGAGCAGGTCAGCTTTCTCCGCCATCGCCTGGCCGGCGTGCTCCAGCGCGGCTGCGACCGATTGTGGGGTCGGCGGAAGAAGCCGTGCCAGATCGTATTCGTCGCCGACGGCCCCTTCACCGAAGCCGCCGCCGAGTTGACTCCGGCCGTGGCCGAGCATTTCATCCAATGGATGGTCAGCCCGCCGTGCGCATTCTTCATCGCCAAAGGCGGCTTCGCCGCGAACAAAAAACCGTCACTGAAGCGGATCGCCGGCGAACTCGATTCGACGCATCAAGGCGCCCTGGAAAGCTGTCTTCCTGCTCTCCTTGAAGCGATGCGGAACGACGAGGCGTGGGAGTTGTCGCAGGGGAAGCAGAGCGGACGATGATGCCGATGTTGCTCTACTCCTCCTCCATCACCAGCCACTCCGGCAGGCGTTGGAGTTGGCCGTCGCGGGTGACGCAGGCGAGGACGCTGTCGCCGGTCACAAGAAGCTCATCGCCGCGGAGGACCTGGTACTCGTGCCAGATCCGCACGCCGTGGGCGCGTTTGGTCGTCGTGACCAGCCGCAAGAGATCGTCGTACATCGCCCCGCGGCGGTAACGGCAGGCGATCTCCGCCACCACCAGGAACACGCCTTCCGCCTCCATGTCGCGATAGCTGTATCCGGAGGCGCGGAGGATTTCCACGCGGCCCATCTCGAAGTACGTGAGGTAATTCGCGTGGTGAACGCGGCCTTGGGCGTCCGTCTCCTGGTAGCGGACGCGAATCTCGATTTCGTGCCGGCGGAGCATTGGTAAGTTGACGGAAGTGCCGAAGTTCTCTATAGTTGCGGTCAGATGGCGAGGGCAGCTTTGCCTCCCACCCTTCGCCGCAACCTCCGAGTCGAGTCAGTCTCATGAGCGTCGGAGAAAGCGCGGGAACCGATTTCGCGACCATGCGCGGCCGCGACTATCCCGCAATCCGCCAGTTTACCGTCTTTCTCGAGAACCGGGTGGGGCAGCTTCTGGAAGTAGTGCGCCGGTTCGAGGGGAGCCGCGTGCGGATCGTCGCCCTCTCGATCGTAGACAACACCGAGTGCGCGGTGGTGCGCTTCCTCTTGAGCCATCCCGAGCAAGGGCGGGAAATCCTGGAACGCGCGGGGCTGGCGATGATCGAGAGCGACCTGATCGGCGTCGAGCTGCCCGAGGGGTCGCAGCCGCTGCTCCAGGTCTGCACCGCGCTGTTGCAGGCGGAGATCAATATCGTGCAGGCGTACCCGCTGATCATCCGCCCGCACGGCCAGCCGGCGGTGGCGCTGATGGTCGATAGCATCGAGCAAGCCCAGACGACCCTCGCCGAACGCGGCTTCACGATGATCACCGAGCGCGACCTTTCGGAGATGGAGTAACCGTCACCAAAGTCCGCGCCACGATGTTCAATAGCCGGCGACCAACGCGTCGCCGGAGGCCCGCGCGGGCATTCACTCAAACAACCCCATCGGCAGCTCCGCCAAACCCACGACCGACAGTCGCTGGACGCTGCTCCAGGGAATCGCGGTGACGGTGAACTTCCCATCTCCGTCGCGATGTGCGAAGGCCCCGTAGTCCAGCTCCGATAAATCCGCAGAGTAGCGCTCCGCCGTAAGCGTCTGTCCGTCGGCGTAGGTGATTTCGATCGTGCATTCGCCGGGGCGCCAGAGCCGCTCGCAAAGCTGCGCCAGCGGGTGAACGCCCTCGGAGGGCGGCGGAGGCGGCCGGAGAGGATGCTCGGGGGAGACCTCGGCGGCGTCATCCTCGACGATCTCCACATCCTCGATCTCCTCCACGTCCTGCAGATCCTCGCCCTCGTCGTGCTCGACCATTTCGCCGACGGGGATCTCTTCCTCTTCCTTCTTCTCCACGTCGTAGCTTGGGATGCGGAACTTCGACCCGCAGTGCGGACACTGCCCCGCTTTGCCTTGCAAGGCTCGCGGGCCGGTCAGCTTGTGCCCGTTGGGACAGAGAAAGGCGATCGTCCCGCCGGTGTCCGCGGCGCCGCCCGGGGCCGATTTCGCCTGGCCCGCGGGCGCGTCGGGCACGAGGAACATCGTCTGGCACTGCGGACATTTGCCGGGCTTTCCGGCCAACGCATCCGCCGCCGTGAGCGGGTGCCCGTTGGGGCAAGCGAACTTGATCACCATGAGCAGAAGCTTTGAAGAAGAGATGCAAGGAAAATCGTAGCGGTTGGGGCGAGGCGCATCAATGCTTGACGGGGGAAGGCCGGCTGCTGAAACTGAGCGAGTGGCGAGCGGCGAGTGGCGAGTGGCGAGTGGCGAGTGGCGAGTGGCGAGTGGCGAATGGCGAATGGCGAAACGAAGTCGGGAGTTGGTTGCTCGCGCCGACCTCCGGCGACTGTTAGTCGCCGGCTATTCCCCCTCGTATCGCGGAGTTGGTATTCCTAACCTCTAACCTCTGCTCCCTTCCTTCCTCATGCCGATTCAAGTTACGTGTCCTGGTTGCCATAAGCGGTTTCAAGTCAGCGATAAATTCGCGGGCAAGCAGGGGCCGTGCCCGAAGTGCAAGACCATCCTCACGGTGCCCAAGAAGGAGGAGGAAGCGGTTATTCACGCGCCGGAGCAGTTCGGCCCCAAGGGGAAGACGGGGCAGGCCGTGCTTAAGCCGATCGCCCGTACCGAGCGGCAGTTCTCGCCCGTGATGATGGGGATCGTCGCCGGGGCGACTTTGATGTTGTTCGCGCTGGCGTGGCTGGTGGGTCGGAACTTTCGTGAGGAAGGGCCGCCGATGATCCTGCTGGCCGCCGGGGCGCTCGCGCTGGCGCCCCCCATCGTGTACGGCGGCTACAGCGTGCTGCGCGATGACGAGCTGGAGCCGCATCGCGGGCAATCGCTGTGGATCCGCGTGGGGATCGTCGGATTGGTCTACGCGGCCACGTGGGCGATCGCCAGCATTTGGCTTAAAACCTTCGTGTTGGACCTGGAGCAATTCGAGTCCTTTCACCTGGCGTTCGTAGTTCCGGCCATGTTCGCCGTAGGCGGCTTCGCCTCGTACGCGGCGCTCGACCTGGAGACCGCCAGCGCCGGCATGCACTACGGGTTTTATCTCCTGGTGACCGTCCTCCTCCGCCTGACGATGGGCATGGGCGTCATCTAATTGCTGTTGGAGTTCACGCTTTAGCGTGTTTCCCGGCACGCTAAAGCGTGGACTCCCACTTACGAATCTCCCTGTGTCCTCCCTGCGCGACATCCCCGAAATTCAAGGCCTCGACTCGCGGCGGGGACTGGTGCGCATCCCGCCCGAGCTGGACGTGCCGCTGACGCCGCGGGTGCGGCGGCTGATTGACGCGGCGCCGTTCCGCCGGCTAGCGCACATCAGCCAGTTGGGGCTGGTGTCCCTCGTGTATCCGGCGGCGAACCATTCGCGCTTCGAGCACTCGCTCGGCGTCTACCGCATGGGGCTGCTCTACCTGCGACGGCTCTCGTACGACGATCGCTTCCAATCGGCCGTCTCGGCGCAAGACGCCGAGGCGCTGATCGCCGCGGCCCTGCTGCACGACGTGGGACACTGGCCGTTCTGCCATCTCATCGAAGACATGCGGCTGCCGGACGTCCCCAAGCACGAGCAGTTCGCCCGGCGGCACATCCTCGAAAGCGAAATCGCCGATGCGCTGCGAGAGGACTGGGGCCTCGACCCGGAGCGCGTGGCGGGTCTCTTCACCGGCGATCACACCGACGCCGGCTCGCGCATCCTGCAAAGCATCCTCTCCAGCCCCATCGACATCGACAAGATGGATTACCTGGAGCGGGACAGCCTGCACGCGGGCACGCCCTACGGCCGCAACTTCGACCAGCAGCGGCTGATCGGCAGCCTCTGCCTGAACGAAGCGGGGGACGGGCTGGCGATCACCGAGAAAGGCCGCACCGCCGCGGAGATGATGGTCTTCGCCCGCTACGTGATGTTCAGCGAAGTCTATTGGCATCACGCAGTCCGCGCGGCCACGGCGATGCTGCAGCGGGCGTTCTACCGCGCCCACCGTCAATTGGACCTCGCGGCGCTCTTCCGCCTGACGGAGCAACCGTTCCTCGCGTCGCTGTTCGAGGCGGCGGACGACCCGGCCCGCGAACTGCTCGATAGCCTCTTCGGCCCGTCACGGCGCCTCTACAAGCGCCTCGCTCAGTACAGTTATTTTCAACATCGCGAAACCTACGAGCTTCTTGCCCGCCGGCCGTACCCGTGGCTGGCGTCGTGCGCGGAGGAATTCGCGCGGCTTGCCGGGGAGCGGCTGGGCATCGTCGTGGCGCCGCATGAAGTGCTCTTCGACGCGCCGCCGGTGCAGCTTGAGGTGCAGTTCAACGTCCAAGTCTTCTCGCCCCGCGACCGCGCGTATTGGCCGCTGGGCGAGATCTCGCCGGTCGTGCACACCCTCGCCCGCCGCCAGTTCGACGATTACGTAAAAAGGGTACGCATCTTCATCCACCCCCGCCTGGCACGCGAGATGGAAAAGCTCCACGACCTACCGCCCCTGTTACAAGCGGCGGCCGCCAACGTCGATGCGGCGGTGTAGGTCCCACTTGCCGGGCGCCTGCCGAGCGGGACCTTCTGGGTCGTGTTAAGATCGACATGGAAGGTTGTGGTTACTCAGAATCGTGCGAAAGGTCCGGCCCCGCAGGCGGGACCTACGGGAGCCGCCCATGCGACTTGTCGGGTTTGTTTTGATTGTTTTGTCGCTAACGCTCTCGGCCGCGGCGGAGGATGGGCTGCGTTGGAAAGTAGAAGAGGGGGAACGGTTGCGCGTGACAGCGTCGCAGGCGTCTTCCACGGAGGCCGAGATCGGCGGGCGAACGTATGAAAGCTCGCTCAACGTCGGCGTGGAGCTTAATTGGCAGGTGCGGAGCGTGGCTGACGATGGGACGGCCGCAATCGAGCAACGACTTTCGCGGCTGACGATGGCGGCTGAGCTGCCGGGGTCCGAGCCGGTGCGCTATGACTCCTCTGCGCAACTTCGAGAAGAGCCGACGGCCGGCGTGAAGGCGGTGGCCGAGGAATTCCGCCCGCTGCTGGGAAAGGCGACGACCCTGCGGCTCACGCCGCGGGGCGAGATCCTGGAGGATTCCCCGCAGCCGCGAACCGACAGAAGCGACGCTTCGCTCACCGTCGCCGATGTGCGGCAAATGCTCGGCCGGCTCTTGCCGCCGCTTCCGCCGGACCGCATCGCCGCCGGCGAGCCCTGGACCGACGTGCAACAAACAAAGACGCCGCACGGCGGTGTGCGCATCGAGGGCCGCTATACGCTTCGCGACGCCCCGCAAGAAGGAAAGCCGCTGGAGATCATCGATGCGACGTATACGTTCCACGCCGACTCCAAGGCGCCGGGCGTCGCGCTGACGCTCGGCGAACAAAATAACACGGGGACCTTCTATTTCGATCCGCGCGCCGGCCGCCTGGTCCGCGGAGAAATCCGCCAGTCGCTCAAGATGCAGGTCCGCGTGGAAGAGACGCAGGTCGAGCAGCGCGTCTCCTCGACCCTGCGGATCGAAGTCTCACCTGGGGAATAATTTCGATACATCAATCATTCGGCTATGCGTTCAGCCCGGAGGCGCAAGAGCGTGAGAAACTCAGCGAGATTCACCAAGCCTTCCGCCTCGCTGCGTTCCTGCGGAGTCAACTGCGCTCCGGCGTCCTGTCGGTCAAGTAAGTCCTGAAGTCGCGCGGCGACTGCGTCCGGTAGCCGGAATTCGGCTAAATCGTGGGGCAGTTCGACTTCAATAGTCAAAGTCATAGCGCCTCCCTAAGTGATGCGAGCCATTTCATTCATTGCGCAGCCCTGATCGATCAGATGCCGGATCAGATCGCGGCGCTTCACGGTCCGATCGCCACCTCTTCAAAGGATTCGCCGGCGGCACGGCGGGCTTCTTCACGATTCATTTCGATCGCTTCGGCCAATACCTCTCGCAGGTTCGAAAGCAATTCGTCGCGGGTTGCGCCCTGAGAGTTCACGCCGGGAATCTCTTCGATCCAGCCAATCCACCACGGATCATCCTGACGAATGACTGCGGTATATCCGGTTGTCGCCATGGCGCCTCTGCCTGATCATGAAAACTGCCGCCGAATGATCGGTCGGTCCGGATAAGGGTCAATCCCTATTCTACGAGGCGCTCGACCTTCGCTCCAGTCTACGCCGCTTTCTCTTGACGACGCTCCAACACGCGCGTGCATGCCTGGCAAACGTCTTCGACGGTGATGGCGAGCATGGCCTGGTTGTCGGCGCCGCGACGGCCGGGGCCGTCTTGGTAGTAGGCTTGAACCGTTTGATGCTGCTCGCCGTAGGGGCCGCTCACCTCGGGGCGAGTCGGGCCGTGGAGGCTGACGCAGGGCGTTCCCATCGCCGCCGCCAGGTGCATCGGCCCGGTGTCGCCGCTGACAAAGAGGCGAGCGAACTTCGCCAGCGCCGCCAGTTCGGGGAGCGTCGTCTGCGGGGCGAGGAGCGCATGTCCGCCGGAGTTCGCGACGATCTCTTCCGCCCAGGACTTCTCGCGCGATCCGGACCAGACGGCGAGCGAGGGAAGGCGCCGTCGTTCGCCCAAATGCCGGGCCACCCGGCCGAAGCGCTTCGCCGGCCAGAGCCGCGAGTCCCAGCCGGCGCCGGGGTTGATCGCCGCGTAGCCGTTCTGCAGATGGGAGCGCTCCACGAAGGACCGCATGTTGTCGGCGGCGTCGTCCTGGAGCGGCAATCCGAAGCAGACTTCCGACTCCTCGATTCCCATCGGCCGGAGCAGCTCCAGTTGCCGCGTCGTCACGTGCGTCGTGCGCGGCGACACGGTCTGGTTGTTTAACAGCGGCGCCAGCTCCCGGCCTTGCGGCCGGGCCAGCCCGATCCGCCGCGGCGCGCCGGAGAGCCACGCGGCGATGGCGCTCTTGCTCAAGCTTTGCGGATCGAGCGCCATGTCGAACTCGAAGGATCGCAGCTCGCGGCGCAGTCGCATCACCTCCTGCGGCGATTGGAGCCAGCCTTTCTTCGCCACGATCACCTGATCGATGGCCGGATGCCCCTTCAAGAGCGTCGCGGCGCCGCCTTGCACCACCCAACCGATGAAGGCTTGAGGAAAATGCTTGCGGATCGCACAAGCCAAAGGCATCGTCAGAATGCAGTCCCCCACCGCGCTCAGGCGGGCGACGAGAATGCGGGGCGAAGCGTCGGCGTCCATGCCTGAATCTTTCCTTTAGCAGTTGCGGTTTCCGCGCCCGCCGCGGATGATACTCATGCGACGCGCAAGGCGGCAAGTGCGATCGCGCCCGCTTCCCCGGCTGGAGCAGTTTCATGAAAAATATTGCGTTATCGCTCTTGACGGCCATCCTTGCGTCCCCCGCGGTTGCTCCGCTGCGGGCGGAAACGCGCGCGGCGCATGCGGGCATCGTCGAATACGCGCCGGCGGCGGATGAGGCGATTGTTCCGGAGCGATTCCGCTTGCCGGCCCATACGTTCCAGTTCCACGAGACGCCGCTGGGGGAGATGACCGAAGACCTGGCGATTTCGCTGGTCGAGTTCCCCTCGCCCGTGACCACGCCGCACGAGGTCAACAACACCGTCCACTGCGAATATTACCGTCCCCTGGGCGCCGACGCCGAGAACGCGGCGCCGGGCGTGATCGTGCTGCATATCCTGGGCGGCGACTTTGAGCTGGCCCGGCTATTCTGCAACGCCCTGGCTCATCGCGGAACGGCGGCCCTGTTTGTGAAAATGCCGTACTACGGTCCGCGGCGGGCGGCCGACTCGCAGCGACGCATGATCTCGCCCGACCCGCGCCAAACCGTGGAAGGGATGACGCAGGCGGTGCTCGACATCCGCCGGGCCGCCGCCTGGCTCGGGTCGCGTCCGGAGGTGGATGAAGACGATCTGGGGGTGTTCGGCATCAGCCTCGGCGGCATCATCGGCGCGCTGGCGATGACCGCCGAGCCGCGGCTGCAAAGCGGCTGTCTGCTCCTGGCCGGCGGCGATATCGGCCGCGTCGCGTGGGAGGCGCCGGAGTTGGAAAAGGTTCGCAGTCAGTGGACCGAGCAAGGGGGGACCAAGGATGAGTTTCTCGCCATCCTGAAAACGGTGGATCCCGCCCGCTACGCCGCCAACGCCCGCGGCCGGCGAATCCTGATGCTCAACGCGAAAGACGACGAGGTCATCCCGCACGCGTGCACGCTCTCGCTCTGGAAGGCCTTCGGCGAGCCGGAGATCATCTGGTACGACGGCGGCCACTACGGCGTCGTGCGGCACATCTTCAGCGCCTTAAGCCGCACCACGCGCTTCTTTGAGAAGGACCACGCGCAAGCCGGGGCCCAATGACGAGCATCACGTGGAGTAATCGCCGCTGTCCCAGGGCGGATGAAACATGATGTCGTTCGGCCAGAGCATCACGCACTCGTATTCGTAGTCGCCGTCTCTTTCGTGGGAGTACTCCAGGGCGTAAACCACGTCGTCGATTTCGATCGAGAACGGCTTGACGCAGATATCACACAGCTCCGCGTTTTCCAGCTCCAGCTCGGCCAGCATCTGGTCGAGACTCCGCCAGGCTTTGGCGCCGGCGACATCGCGGCCGTCGCTTTCCAAGCCGCCGCGCCGGACATCGGTTCCCAGGTGGTTGCCGTCGGCGTCCAAGCGGTGCACCACGGCGTTCCAACTCTTCTTCTCTCGCCAGTCGCCGCTTGCGTCAGGGTAACGATTCAGACCGGGAAACGCCCCCGTCACGAACGCCATGAACTGCTTGCCGTTGCCGTATCGCCCGATGCAATCGAACCGGGCGCCCGGATGGTTCTGGTATCAGATGCGAAGCTTCTCAGGCGGCGGCATCGGGCCTGCCCTCACGCGATGCTGAAACTACGGCGAGTATTCAACTTCCACCCAGCTCTCGATTCCCTCGCGGCCGGCGATGTTCCGGGGTCGCACGACCTGGCGATTGGCGCCGGGGTTCAGCCGCCAATCGAACACCGGCTCGACTGGCCGAGGCGGAG
>JAHWKS010000794.1 GCA_019347795.1 Planctomycetota bacterium
GGGCCCAGTCGAGCAGGAGGTCGATGCTCCGCTGCGGAGCGGCAATCACGTCGCACGGCAGCCAGTCCACGGGTTGCTCGGGTGCGAAGTTAAAGGCGTCGCCGCGATGGAAGCGCAGTCGCGGATGCCGCATCAGGTCCTCGCGCAGCGGCGAGCGGTCGATGGCCGTGACGTCCGCCGCGCGCTGGACTGCAACATAGCTCCAGCTTCCCGGCGCCGCCCCGAGATCGACGCAGGTCTCGCCCGCGGCGATGCGGCGGCCGAGACGCAATTCCGCTTCGAGCAACTTGGCGAAAGCCCGGCTCGGCGCCGACTTGTCGCTCGCGACCGGAACCTCGCCGGCCGGGAAGGGCCATACAAGTCTTCGCAGTTCATGCGGCCAAGGCGCCGGCACGATCGAAAGGAAGCCCTCCGCAGGCGACGCGAGCATGAGCTGTACGAACGAGTCTTCGGCTTGGAACGGCGTCGTCGCATCGCTCAAGCGACGCAGCATTCGCCGGCGTTTTTCTTTCAGCATCACGGCGACGGAGTCGCGGATGAACCGGCAGCGTCGCTCTCCGGCGCCGGCGGTCGCCGAGGGACCGTAGAACGGGAAGACGTGCATCCGCCACGGCTGATCGTCCGAAAGCGAATTCAGGACAGCGTCGCATACCTGCTTCGCCCATGCCTTCACCGATGATGCGGTAAGAGCGTTCGCATCGGGCAGCATCTGTCGCGCGAAGGCGAACGCCGAGGGGGCTCCCTTGTCCGCCGGGACACCGTCCAAGGCAATCAGGCCCGGCGGGAAGGGGTCGGGAGTCTTTTTCGGACGAAGCATGTGCCCCATGGCAACCTGCCTTGTCCGAAAAAGACTCCCGACCCCGTCCGTGCTACTCGCCTCCACGTCGGGAATCGCCCCGCGGATTTCGTCGAGCAGCGTCGCGTCGTCGCCGTGGGCGCTAAGCAGCAGGTGCATCGCTCACCTTCCGCGATGAACTGAGCCGCAGGATGGCGCGGCGATTGCACATTCTGGAGCAGGAGGAGTGGCGCCGCGATGCATGATCGCGCATCTTAGGTCGGAACACCAGGAGGAGCAACGCACGTGGGTCTTCGCAAGTCGATGCAAAAGAGCTGGCAGGCGCTGAAGGAGAGCCCGCCGGGCCGCCGCTTCCAGGATCGCTACGATCGCCAACAGCAAAATCGCCGGCGGCCGCTGGGCTGGCGGCGCGTGCTGAAAATCGCCACCGGCGTGGGGATCTGCCTGGCGGGCGTGTTCCTCATGCCGGCCCCCGGACCAGGATGGGGCGTGTTCATCCTCGGCGCCGCCGTCATCAGCGACGAGTTTCTCTGGGTCGCCCGCGTGCTGGATTGGGCCGAGCTGCGTCTGCGGAGCGGGTATCAGCGAACCAAGGATTACTGGCGCCATTGTCGTCTTTCGCTCCGCGAAAGAACGTCCTTTCGCGGAGCGAAAGGCGACGATCCCCGCCCCTGACCATCACCCGCGCCGGGACGGACTGGTTGCGGGGTTTCGGGGGGTGGCGAATAATAAACTCCATGATCTCCGCCGATGCGCCGCTCGACTCCACGATCTCCATCGTCACGCCCGAGAACATCGCCTTCGAATACCGGGCGGCCGGACCCTTCCGCCGTCTGCCGGCTTTCCTGGCCGACATGGCGATTTGCCTTGTGGCGTACATCGGGCTGGGCATTGTCGCGGGGCTGATGGGCGTGTTGCTGGCGGGGCTGGCCGAAGCGGTGATGCTCATCGGCTTCTTTCTCATTTACTGGTTCTACGGCGGGCTGTTCGAGACATTTATGAACGGCCAGACCCCCGGCAAGCGGCTGATGGGCATCCGCGTGCTCACCACCGACGGCCAGCCGATCAACGGCCTGCAGGCGGTGATGCGGAACATCCTTCGGGCCGTGGACATGATGCCGTTCCTTTCCGTGCAGGCGCTGGGGATTGACGCCCCCATGTACCTGCTGCCGATCTTTACGCTGGGACTTGCCGTGATGGCGCTGAACCCTCGCTTCCAACGGCTGGGCGACATGGTCTGCGGCACGATGGTGGTGCTGGAAGAGCGGCATTGGCTCTCGGGCGTGGCGCAACTGGAGGATGAACGGGCGGCGCAACTGGCGATGTACATTCCGCCCGACTTCCGCCCCAGCCGCACGCTCGCCCAGGCGGTGAGCACTTACGTGGAGCGGCGGCGGTTCTTCTCGGTCCCCCGGCGCCGCGAGATCGCCCGGCACCTGGCCGAGCCGCTCTTGGAGCGATTCGAGATGCGCTCCGACACCAGCCACGACCTGCTTCTCTGCGCCGTCTACTATCGCACCTTCATCGCCGACCGCGTGAATGAGAACCACCGGTTCGAAAGTCCCTTCGCGATTACTCCCGGAACTCCGCTCGCGGCGTCCGCTTCAGGACGGCAAGGAAGCTGACTCCTTTCATCATCTGGCTTTTGCTGCGGCCGTGAGGACCGCTCTAACTTTCATGAAAGTCGCTGAACTGCTCGAAGCCCGCCGACGCAATTGGCAGGAATTGGAACAGCTTTGCATGCAAATGGAGCGGCCGACGCGGCGCCGACTATTTTTCGTTTCCCGGTGGGTGCGTCTTCTCGATTTCGTCTTGCAGACGGTCACTGCCGATCGGCGCCATACGATGAGTGCCGCTACTCTGGCCCGCTTCGCCGCGCTCTACCGCGCCGCGTGCGCCGATCTGGCTTTGGCCGATTCGTATCAACTGCCGGAGAACACGGTGCAGTACCTGCATCGGCTGGTGGGACGGGCGCATAACCAACTCTATCGCAGCCAGCGGTTCAACGTTCACAAGTGGGCGGAGGTGCTCCTGGAGGATGTGCCGCAGCGGGTATTCAACGATCGCTGCGTGCAGGCGGTGTTCGTACTGTTCTGGGGCGTGTTCATTCTCTCGGCCGTGTTCGCCGCCTCGAAGGCGGTCTGGCCGCAGTACGCCGAGGCCATGATCGGCGACGCCACCATCGAGATGCTCGAGGAGAACTTCAAGGACCCGATCACCGGCCGCGATCCGCGCTTGAACTTTCAGATGGCGGGCTTCTACATCTGGAACAATACCGGCATCGGCCTCAAGTGCTTCGCGGGCGGGCTGCTGGTGATCCCGGGGCTGTTCATCATGCTCTTCAACGCCGCGCACCTGGGGGCCTGCTTCGGCTACATGGCCAGGCCCGACGTGCCTGAGGGAGCGAACTTCTTCCACTTCGTCACCGCGCACGGGCCTTTTGAACTGACGGCGATCGTCCTTTCCGCCGGCGCCGGCTTGCGGTTGGGGCTGGCGTGGGTGGCGACCGGCGGCCTCACGCGGGCCGAGTCGCTCCGCCGCACCGGAGAGTACGCCATGCCGCTGATGGGATCGGCCATGGTGATGTTCTTCCTCGCGGCCCTGATCGAGGGTTTCCTCTCGCCGTCCG
>JAHWKS010000038.1 GCA_019347795.1 Planctomycetota bacterium
ATTTCCTCCACCGCCTGATCGAGACGGGTCGCATACTCCAGAACCGCCTCCTTGTGCGGGATGGTGATGCTCAGCCCTTTCACACCCAGGTCAGGACATTCCTCGAGGAACAGCTTGAGGTCCTCCCGAGGAATGCGAAACGGCACATAGATCTTGTTCACCTCCATATCGCGATACGCAACGTTGTGAATCAGCGGGCTGAGGCTGTGGGCGATCGGGTCGGCGATCACGCCGTAGACCTCCGTGTCTTTGTTGATCTGATCGTAGTGATAGATCTTCGTCATTTGGTCAAAGCTGAGCTGCCCCGGCGCCAGCGCCCGCTCGTGATGGAACGTGGCGTAGGTGAACGGCGCCCCGTATTTGGCGCCCAGGATTCGCGTGGGAATGCCGATCTCTCCCATGCAAATGCCGATCGTCGGCACCGAGGGGGACTTTTCCCGCACCAGCCGCAACATGCGGATGCAGTCGTGCGGTTTGTGGGCCATGGCGGCGATCTTGATGATGTCGGGATCGACCTTCGTCATCCGCTCGTGGATTTCGGCGAGGTTCTCCGGCGTCTCGCGGAAGTTGTGATAGCTGACGACCCGCTTCGTGTTGCCGAAGCGCGGCACGTCGCCGGCGACGTCCTCTTCCAGGTCCACGTACTCGACGCCGGCCACGATCGCCGCCCGCAAAAGCCGCAGCCGCTTCTCTTCATCGGCGACCCATCTCCCGCCGTCCCGCTCGCGGCGGCAGGTGGCCAGCACCGGCGTGGGCCGGTCGTCCAGAAGCCGCTTCAGGTTGACGTCGGTGTAGATGAAGTCCATCCGCAGCTCGACCAGCTTGGCGCCCTTCTCGGCCAGGTTCTGGTGCTCGAGAATCATGTGCTTGTGCCGCCCGCGGCCGATGCTGACGCAAATCATGGCTGGTGAGAATTGAAGAGGAACCTGAAAAGTGCTGGGGCTATTTTACTCGAAGGGCGCCGCGAGGGATAATCCCGCGACAACCCTCCCAACAAAATGATTGACAACGCCGGGGAAAACATTACTATAAAACCAAAATTCACGCAGCGTAAGTGCGACCGTAGCCGACCCGGAGTTGCGAACGATGGCCCGTCCCCCTGCCAAAGAGCTGACTGAGCGCGAGTTGGAGGTGATGCACGTCTTCTGGGAGCGCGGCGAATCGACCGTCGCCCAGGTGCGGGATGCGCTGCAGGCCGCGGGGCGGCCGTTGGCGTACACCACCGTGGCGACGTTGATTCGCATCCTCACGGAAAAAGACTTCCTTACCCAAACTGCGGACGAGCGTCCCTTCGCCTATCGCCCGCAGCGGTCCTTTGACGATGTTTCGCGGCGGATGGTGGGAGACCTGGTGCTTCGCCTCTTCGGCGGCTCGCGCGAGCAGTTGCTGGTGCATCTGATCGGCGAGCAGGGGCTGACCCGGCAGGAGCGGGCCGTGCTGGAAAAGATCCTGGAGGACGAGGCATGAACGTCGCCGGTTCGGCCCTGGCGTGGTGCGCGGTGCAGGTGGCGGTGGTCGGCCTGGCCGCGATGATCGCCTATTGGCTGGTGTCGAAGCTGCACTACGCCGCCTGCGGATTCACCGCGACAACCAGCTTGGCCGTGGTGTTCTGCCTCTCGGCCGCCGCCGCCAGCCCCTGGCCGCGGTGGAGCTTCCTCGATGAGCGAAACGTGGAGGAGGACGACGTCGCGGGGCGAACGCCGGGGAATTCGCTGTTGCGGGCCGTCTCGCAAATCTTTTCCAAACCGGCGGCGCCGGCGGGAGGCGCCGCCGCGGGCCACGTCGGCGCTGCGATTGTCGCCAATCAAGCCGGGACGGTCTTGAAAGTCAGCAAGCCGGAGGACGAGCCGAGCGAGGTGGAGGCGGCGCTGGGGGAAATGCCGGGAGCGTTCTGGCTTCAGCGCCGCGCCGGGCCGGCGCCGTGGCGTTGGACCGCGTCGCTGGCGGTGATGTTCGTCGCCGGTTTTCTCTGGGGCGGCCTGCGAATGCTGTTCGCGCTACAGTCGGTGCGCGCGATCCGCCGCGGCAGCCGATCGATTGAGGACATCGCCCTGACGGAGTTGGTTGCATCGCTGCGGGAACAACTCGGCGGCCGCCGCATCATTCAATTGCGGGAAACCGACGAAATTTCGGCGCCCGCGACCATCGGCTGGCGGCGACCCGTGATCCTGCTGCCGGTCGCCTGGCGATCGTGGTCGCCGGAAGAGCGGCGGGCTGTGTTGGCTCACGAGATCGCGCACGTCGAGCGGGGCGATTACCTGATGTGGCTGGCGGCGCAGATGGCGCTGGTGCTGCACTTCTATCATCCAGCCGTCCGCTGGCTGGTGGCCCGCATTCGGCTGGAGCAGGAGTGCGCCGCCGACGCCGTGGCCGCGACGGCGACCGGCCCGCGGGCTTACCTGGCCGCCCTGGCCCGCCTCGCGCTGCGCGAGGGACCGGCGGAGAAACTGGCGGTCGCGCCGTCGTTCCTTGCGACGCGCGGGATGCTGCTGGAGCGGATCGAGCGGCTCCGCCATCACGGCGCCGATCCCGGCGCGGCGACGCGCTATGCGAGCAAGCTGGCGGCGGCCTTGATCCTCATCACCGCCTCGCTAGTGGCGTCGGGCTTCCGCAGCGACCGCCTGGAGGCGCCCCCTCACGAGCAAGCCGCGCCGTCGCCCGCCCCCGCGGTTAGCGCAATCTCAGCGAGTTCTCTCTCGCGCCACGAAGACACGAGCGTGCCCGCCCGGCCAGGCGGCCACGCTCCAGGATAGCTTGGGACCGCCAAGGGTCGGCGGCGGCGCCCAAGCTATCCGTTTTTTCTCCCACCAGAGTGCGGGGCCATCGCTTTTCTTTCGGCGCCCGCGGGCGGCGTTGGGGTTAGGATAGGTAGCGGAGTGGTGCGCGCCGATTGGTCGGGCCGTTTCCGGCGGCCGATTTGGTGGCGTGGGGCGTGCGGAAGAATTAGGATGGAGGAGTTGCGCCGCGTCGTAAGTTGTTGCAGGACAACGGTTGTTTGCACTTGGGGAGTTTCTTGTCGTGCATGTCCACGCTTTTGGACGCCGCGGGTTGGGGACGGTGATCGCCGCCGTGGTTGTCGCGTTCGCCGCGGCGCACGGTTCCGTCTCTGCGGCGGCGGAGCCGGAGTTTGTGGGAATCCTCGCCCTCGCGGTGGAAGAGGATGTGGCCAGGACGCTCGGACTGTCGGAAGAGACGCGGCAGGCGCTCGTGGACCTGATCGACCGCCGGGAGGCGGAGGCGCTGAATCTCGCGCTCGAAGTGCGCTCGCTTCCGCCCGAGGAGCGGCAGGCGCGGCTGGCGCCGGTCGTGGAAGAGTCGGAGCGACTGGGGCTGGCCCTCCTCAATCACCAGCAGCGTGCGATGCTGGAACGCATTCGCCTCGCACGCTCCGGGCTTTCGACGCTGGCCGAGCCGGAAATCGCGGAAAAGCTGAACCTGAGCGAGGAGCAGCAGGGGCAAATCGAGACGGTCCTCGCCGAACGCGCCGAGGCCATGATCTCCGGCGGCGAGGCGGAGCGGCGGCTGGCGCGGGCCGATTTCGAACGCCGCTTGACCGGCGTGCTCACGGAGTCCCAACTTGCCGCCTGGCGGAAGGAAGCGGGACTCGAGCAGGGAGACGTGCAGGTCGCGCAGGCGCCCCCAGCGGATGAGCCTGCTGACGAGAATTCCGCTGAAATCGAACCGCTGGAATCCACCGCCTCGGGACCGCCGAACGAGACCGCGCAGCTTCGCTTCAACTTCCGCTACGCGCCGTGGAAGGAAGTCATCGAGTGGTTCGCGCAGCAGGCCAACCTCTCCCTGGAGGGCGAGACCCCGTTGGGCACCTTCAACTACACCGACAACCGCGCCTACTCGCCGGCCGAAGCGCTTGATCTGTTGAACAGCGTGCTGCTGACCAAAGGCTATACGCTGCTGCGAAAGGACCGGATCCTGTTCGTGGTGGATCTGGCCAGCCTGCAGGACGGGATTCCGCCGAACCTGATGACCCGCATCACGCCCGAGGAGCTGGACACCCGCGGCGAGTACGAAATCGTCAGCGTGCTGTTCCCGCTGGGCAAGATGACCCCCGAGCAGGCCGAGGCGGAGCTGCGTCCGCTGTTGGGCCGGCCGGGCGAGATGATCGTGCTGCCGCTCTCCAAGCAGGTCTGGATCACCGCCACCTCCGGCCGGTTGAAGACAATCCGCAACGTGCTCCAGGCGGTGGACGCACCGGACTCCACCAAGGATCTCAACAAGTACACGGTCGAGCACGTCGAGCCGAGCGAAGTGCTAGACGTGGCCCGCAAACTGATGGGCATTCCCGAGGACGCTGACGGCGCCGAGGACGGCTCGATCCGCTTCACGGCCGACGCCCTCAGCAGCGACATCTACGTCAGCGGGCAGCCCCCCATGATCAAACGCTTCGAGCAGATCTTGGAGATGGTCGACGTGCAAGGCGCCGTTGGCGCGGGCGGCGCGGGGCCGCTGGAATCGCCGCAGTTGGAGGTCTACCCGATCACCGACGCCGATCCGACCACCGTGCTTCAAGTGCTGCAAACGCTGCTGGCGGGGCTCCCCGACGTGCGGCTGGCAATCGACCCGCTGACCGGCAGCCTGATCGCGATGGGCCGGCCGTCGGAGCACGCCACGATCCGCGCCACGCTGGCGCAACTGCAAAACGAGACGCGGCAGATCGAGGTGCTGCGGCTCTACCGCCTCGATCCGCAACTGGCGGTGCTTTCGATCAATCGGATGTTCGGCGCCGGCGGCGAGACGCCCGACCCCAAGGCGCCGGTGGTGGACGCCGACCCGGCCACGGGCATGCTCCTGGTGCGCGGCACGCAGACGCAGATCGACCAGATCAAGAGGCTGCTGGAGCAGATGGGGGAATCGCCCGAGACGCTTGCGGGCGGGATGGATTCTTCGCTGGGGGCCACGATGGGCGGCAACATCCGCGTGCTGCCGCTCACCGGCCGCAGCGCCCAGAGCGTGCTGGAGCAGGTGGAGTTGCTCTGGCCGACGATGCGGGAGAACCGCATCCGGGTGGTGCGTCCCACCTCGGCGATCGAGTCGCGCCGCGTGAACGGATCGGGCGATCCGTCCGGCCGCGCCGCGTATCCCGGCTACGAGCCGCTTGAACCCTCGCCGCGGACGCCGTCGCCGCAGAATGATGCGCCGCAATCGCAGCCTCCCTCGCCGCCGGATGACGAGAGCGCGGCGCCGCAAGACAATGAAGCCGCCCGCCGCGGACAGATCCGTAAAGTCGTGATCGGCGCCCGTAATTGGTCGTTTAACCGCGACCCAGCGGGTCGCGCGCATGCGGACTCCGAACGCGCGCGACCCGCTGGGTCGCGGTTAAACGAGCTCGTCGCGGATCGCGCGGCAAAAGACGCTTCGGCCTCCATCCGCTTCGCCGTGGATCGCACGCTTGTCGCCCAGGCGCCGAGGATTCCGGAATCCGCCGAAGTGAACCAGCGTGAGGAAGACGCCCCCGCGGAGGATCGTCCCGCCGAGGACCGGAGCGGCGCTCCGCCGGAGATCATCGTCCGCGTGACGCCGACAGGAATCATCATCGCCTCGGAAGACACGGAAGCGCTCGACGAGTTCGAAACGCTGCTCCGCACGCTCTCCGACGCCACGCTCCTGGGCGGCGCCGAGTATACCGTGTTCTATCTCAAGTACGTCCAGGCCGCTGTCGCCGCCGACTTGATCACGCAGCTCATCACCGGCGCTCCCCTCGACGACGGCGGAGGCGCGGGGGGCGGGATGATGGGCGCCTTGATGGGCGCCGCCCTGGGCGACACGGCCGGCGGACTGGTCGGCAACCTCCTCAGCAGCGGATCGTCCACCTCCACCCTTTCCACGGGGATGAACATCGTCGCCGAGCCGCGGCTCAACGCCCTCGTGGTGCAGGCCGCCCCGCAGCAGTTGGACATGATCGAACAGCTTCTGCAGGTGATCGACCAGGAGAGCAGCCCCGAAGCGATTCAGACGTTGCCGCCGCCGCGCATGATTCCCGTGCAGAACACCAGCGCCGAGGCGGTCGCCAACACCGTTCGGCAGATTTACGCCCAGCAGATTGCCTCCGGGAGCGGCCAGCAGCGGCAGCCCAACCCGGAGGATTTCATTCGCGCCCTTCGCGGCGGAGGAGGCGGCCGCTCTGGACGCAATCGGTCGGAGGAATCCGTGCAGCAAATGACGGTGAGCGTGGACACCCGCAGCAACTCGATCGTCGTCTCGGCGCCCGACCCTCTCTTCTACAGCGTGCAGGCGCTGGTTCAGGCGCTCGATCAGCCGGGGATGGAGAGTCCGCAAACGACCGAGGTGGTGTCGATCACCGGCGCCAATGCCTCCACCGTCCGCTCGGCCCTCACGGCGATCCTCGGCGACGTGGTGAAGACGGGAACCACGGCGGCGGCCTCGTCATCTTCCACTACCACCGGCGGCCAACAGCAGGAGTCGCGTCCCTCCTCCTCCGACGAGGCTCGTGAGCAATTCCGCCAGCGCATTGAAATGTTCAACGCCCTGCAGCGCGGCGGAGGAGGGGGCGACGGCGGACGGCCTTCCTTCGGCGGCGGCCGCGGTCCCTTCGGCGGAGGCTCCCCCTTCGGCGGCCGCAGCTTCGGCGGCGACCGCGGAGACGGCGACCGCGGCGGAGATCGCGGACGCGGCCGCTAGTTGCACCGAGGCGCCCCTTGGCCCACACTTGCACATACTACAAGGATCGAGCTGCGCGCAGAACTAATGTACTTTGTCTGGAGAGGGCCTCATGTTCCGAAATCTATTGTGCGTCGCGATCGCGCTTCTCTGCCTGCCGGCGACGGCGGTCGGCGCGGAGAAGCCGCGGAGCTTTGTATTCTTTCTCGTGGATGATCTGGGCTACATGGATATCAGCCCGAACAATCCCGACACCTTCTACGAGACGCCGAACATCCAGCGGCTGGCGGAGAGCGGGATGCGGTTCACCGACGGCTACGCGGCCAACCCCGTGTGCAGCCCCACGCGGTACAGCATCATGACGGGGAAATATCCCACGCGGGTCGATGCCACCAACTTTTTCTCCGGCGAGCGGGCCGGCCGGTTCCTCCCCGCCCCGCTCAACAACCGCATGCCGCTGAAGGAGACGACGATCGCCGAGGCGCTCAAGCAGCACGGCTACGCCACGTTCTTCGCCGGCAAGTGGCACTTGGGGCCGACCGCGGAGTTCTGGCCCGAGAACCAGGGATTCGACGTCAACAAGGGAGGCCACGACCGCGGCGGGCCGTACGGCGGCAAGCGGTATTTCTCGCCCTACGGCAATCCGCGGCTGGAGGACGGCCCGCCCGGCGAGCACCTCCCCGACCGGCTGGCGAGCGAGACGGCCAGGTTCATCGAGGCGCATCAGGACGAGCCGTTCTTCGCGTACCTCGCGTTTTACTCCGTCCACACGCCGCTGATGGCCCCGGAGGAGCTGGTCAAGAAGTACGAAGAGAAAGCGAAGAAGCTGGGGCTGGATGACAAGGCAGAATTCGCCGATGAGGAGCAGGTCTTGCCCGTGGATGACCCGCGGCGCGTGCGGACGGTCCAGAGCCACGCGGTGTATGCGGCGATGGTCGAGTCGATGGACCACGCCGTGGGCAAGGTGCTCGATAAGCTCGACGAATTAGGCCTCTCCGACAGCACGGCGGTCTTCTTCATGTCGGACAACGGCGGCCTGAGCACCTCGGAAGGTTCGCCCACCTCGAACCTCCCGCTCCGCGGCGGGAAGGGATGGCTGTACGAAGGCGGTATCCGCGAGCCGCTCCTGGTGCGCTGTCCGGGAGTGACGAAACCCGGCGCCACGTGCTCCGTTCCCGTGGTCAGCACCGACTTCTATCCCACGATCCTCGACCTGGCCGGCGTGCCGCTTCAGCCGGAGGACCATCAAGACGGCGTGAGCCTGGCGCCGCTCCTTCGCGGCGGCGATCAGCTCGACCGCGAGGCGATCTTCTGGCACTACCCGCACTACTCGAACCAGGGCGGCGTCCCCGGCGCCGCGGTCCGCGCGGGGGACTGGAAATTGATCGAGCGGTTCGAGGACGGCCGCGTCCACCTCTACAACCTGGCCGAAGACATCGGCGAGCAGCACGACATGGCGGCTGATCATCCCGACCGCGTCGCTGATCTTCGCAACCGCCTCCACCGCTGGTACAAGGAGGTGGACGCCAAGTTCCTCCGCGCCAAGCCCGGCGGCCCCGAACCCTGGCGGCCGTAGCGATGACCGAGGCTCATGAGAGCGGAAGCCCACGGGGAAGGGGTCGGGTCGGGCGTCGTTTTCGGCCAAGCCCGGCGCCAGGCTGGCGGGGGCATTCGTACGTGCGATCGGGCTACAGCGCAACCGCCTCCAGGTGATTCCAGCCCTCCTCCTCGTTCCACTCTCAGATCTGCCAATCTGCAAATCTGCCGTAAATTCCTTGCAAACGCGATGTGGAGCGATAGACTATGCTCCAGCTTCGTCGTCTTCCCGCTTCTCCTCATTTTTGTCGCCTCATCGCCATGAACGAACACGAACCCGCGTCCTCGCCCGATGCCGCCCCAGCGCCTCAGCACGAGGCGGCCAAGCCGAACCTTCTACGCACCATTCTGTTCGCCATCCTGGCGGTGATGGTGGTCGCCCTGGTCTACGAGTACGGCTTCATGCTTCGCTCGTACCGCGCGGCGGAGAACAACATCGATCAGATGATCGAAGATCGGCACCTCGAGCCGGTCACGCCGGAGGGCGTGCAGGCGAAGTTCGGCAAACAGCCGGTAAGCGGTTTGGAGGATAAGGGACACTATTACTTGGAGCACCATCGGTGGCGGCGATGGCTTCCCTGGCGGACGTTTGACATTTACGTCGTTTACGACGACACCGACCCGCCCACGCTCTACAACGCAAGTCGTCCCGGACCGCCAAGGGCGGACGAAGTGCCCGGCAAACAGCCCGTATTGACCGAACTGGACATGGCCGAAATGCCGGAGAGCGAAATGGCGGAGGAGGATTCGCTCGGCGTTACGTCGCGTGATGCGCCGAGCGAATCGCCGAGCGACGTCCCCGCAGAAACCGGCGGCGAAGCCCCAGCCGCCGATGACGCGGACGACGCCGCTTCGGACGACGCCGCTTTGGACGACGCCGCGCCGGCGGAACCGAAGTCCGACAGCGAGGTCGAAGAAAACAAGACTAACGACGCTCCTGCCGACGCCGACGCTCCTGCCAAGGACGACGCGCCGACGGACACCGAGGCGCGCAGGGCTGGAAACCCGACGCGTTAGCGAGGGGGCGTCACGAAGGATGCTCCCTCGCTGACGCGTCGGGCTACTCCGGGTCGCAGTTTTTTCGGCTCGCTTCATCAAGGAAGTGTCCAGTGGGCACAAAAATTGCCGCCGGGTAAGAACGGTCATGCGGAATGTCGGTAATTCGTTGTGCGGCAAAGGCTTGTCATGCCGGATTGGCTGCTTGGCGAATTGCCGCGTTCAGGAAACATCAAGAATTCCGTATTGCCTTGCACGACCTGGCAAGGGATACTAATAGCGTAGAGGCGGGAGCTTAGAAGGCGACGGAGGGCCTGCCTTTTGGATGAGTCACGAATCGACGGACATCCTACCTCACATCCTCCCCCAATCCGTTCTTTTTCAATCTCTTCCGTCCGGCGCGCGAACCATCGGCCGACAGAAGCCTCTTCGCGTTGGGTGCAGACGTTTTCGCCGGGTCGGTCTATTTCAGACCTCTTTGCAGTTTCTCCTGCTGCGCCCGATTCGCGAGGATGCCGCGTTGACCGCTTCGACGCTGTGCGGAAGGCATGGGCGAATTATTGGAAATGACTTGCGGCGGCGCCGTGCGCGGATCCAACCGATCGCGGCCGGGCGGCGCCCGCCGAGTCGGACACAACTTAACTAAACACCCACGTTGGGGCGGCTGCGCGTGCGGCGGCCCGTAAAGCAGCACGCACCGTCGGCGCCAGGCCCGCCTCCAACACACGCAGGAGGAAACTCCATGAGTGGCGGCCGGGACATCATCTCGCTTATCGCTCAGCGGCAGGACATCGATCAATTCCGCCGCAAGACCTGGATCGGCTCCTTCGAGGAGTATCTCGATCTGGTGCGGCAGAACCCGCGGGTCACCCGCAACTCGTTCCAGCGGGTCTACGACATGATCCTCTCCAATGGAGTGGATGTGTACGAGAAGTCGCGGGGCGAGAAGTGCACGCACTACCGCTTCTTCGACGATCCGGAAAATCACGGCCAGGACGCGATCTACGGCCTGGACGGCGCCTTGGAGATGTTCGTCAACGCGCTCAAGAGCGCGGCCAAGGGGTACGGCATCGAAAAGCGCGTGCTCCTGATGCACGGGCCGGTGGGAAGCAGCAAGAGCACCATCGCCCGGCTTTTGAAGAAGGGGCTGGAGCGGTACACCGCCACCGACGACGGCGCGCTCTACACGCTGGGCTGGGTCGATGAGCAGGATCCGGAACAGGCGCATTGGTGCCCCATGCACGAGGAGCCGCTGCACCTCGTGCCCGAGCCGTTCCGCCGAGACATCGCGGCCCAGCTCAACGAGGGGAACGAAGACGCGGAGCACCAAGTCGTCATTACCGGCGACCTCTGCCCTTACTGCCGGTTCATGTACAACGCTCGCCTCAAGCAGCACGACGGCGACTGGACCCGCGTCATTGGCCAGGTCCGCGTGCGGCGGCTGGTGTTGAGCGAGCAGGACCGCATCGGCATCGGCACGTTCCAGCCGAAGGACGAGAAGAACCAGGATTCGACCGAGCTCACCGGCGACATCAACTACCGCAAGATCGCCGAGTACGGCAGCGACAGCGATCCCCGGGCGTTCAACTTCGACGGCGAGTTTAACATCGCCAACCGCGGCATCATCGAGTTCATCGAGGTGCTCAAGCTCGACGTGGCGTTCCTCTACGACCTGCTGGGGGCCAGCCAGGAGCACAAGGTTAAGCCGAAGAAGTTCGCCCAGACCGACATCGACGAGGTGATCCTCGGCCACACGAATGAGCCGGAGTACCGCCGGCTGCAGAACAACGAGTTCATGGAGGCCCTCCGCGACCGGACGGTGAAGGTGGACATCCCCTACGTCACCCGGCTCTCCGATGAGATCAAGATTTATGAGAAGGACTACAACACCGAGAAGGTGAAGGGGAAGCACATCGCCCCGCACACCATCGAGATGGCGGCCATGTGGGCGGTGCTCACGCGGCTGGAGGAGCCGAAGAACGCCAGCCTCACGCTGATGCAGAAGCTCAAGCTGTATGACGGCAAGTCGCTCCCCGGCTTTACCGAGGAGAACATCAAGGAGCTGCGCGAAGAGGCCCACTACGAGGGGATGCACGGCATCTCGCCCCGCTACGTGCAGGACAAGATCAGCAACGCCTTGGTGGCCCATCCCGAGGCGCGTTCGATCAATCCCTTCATGGTGCTCAACGAGCTGGACTCGGGGCTCAAGCACCATTCGTTGATCACCAGCGAGGAGCAGCGGCAGCACTTCCGCGAGCTGCTCGGCGTGGTGAAGGAGGAGTACGAGAACATCGTGAAGAACGAAGTCCAGCGAGCCATCGCCGCCGACGAGGACGCCCTCAAGCGGCTGTGCGCCAACTACATCGACAACGTCAAGGCCTACACGCAGCGCGAGAAGGTCAAGAATAAGTTCACCGGCCAGTACGAAGAGCCGGATGAGCGGCTGATGCGCTCGATCGAGGAGAAGATCGACATCCCCGAGAGCCGCAAGGACGACTTCCGCCGCGAGATCATGAACTACATCGGCGCCCTGTCGATCGACGGCAAGACGTTCGACTACAAGACCAACGAGCGGCTGTACAAGGCGCTGCAACTGAAGCTGTTCGAGGACCAGAAGGACTCGATCAAGCTCACCAGCCTGGTCTCCAGCGTGGTGGACCAGGACGCCCAGGCGAAGATCGACGTGGTGAAAGGCCGCCTCATCCGCGACCACGGCTACGACGAAGAAAGCGCCACGGATGTGCTGAACTACGTCGCCAGCATTTTTGCTCGGGGCGACGTGAAACAGAAGTAGCGAATTCCCTCGCGAGGAGTCAGGGGTCAGGAGTCAGGAGTTAGAGAACGCCGCCAAACGCCGCTTCGTGACTCCTGACTCCTGACCCCTGACTGTCGCCTGAGAACTCAGATCCCTTGAACCCTCGACCCCATGTCTCTCCGCATCGACCGCGACCGGAATCGCTTTAAGCAGATCGTGCGGGGGAAGATCCGCCGGAACCTGCGGAAGTACATCACGCATGGCGAGATGATCGGCCGCAAGGGGAAGGACCTGGTGAGCATCCCCGTGCCCGCGCTCGATGTGCCGCACTTCCGCTACGGCCGCAACGGCAAGGGAGGCGTGGGACAGGGAGATGGCGAGGAAGGTCAGCCGATCGCCCGCGGAGATCAGGAAGGCGACGGCACGGGCCAGGCCGGCAGCGATCCCGGAGCGCACATCCTCGAGGTGGATATCTCCTTCGAAGAGTTGGCGGCGATGCTGGCCGAGGAGCTGGAGCTGCCGCGGATCGAGCCGAAGGGGAAGGCGAATATCGTCCAGGACAAGTCACGGTACAACAGCATCCGCCGGGTAGGCCCCGAGTCGCTGCGGCACTTCAAGCGGACGTACAAGGAGGCGCTGAAGCGGCAAATTTCCGAGCGATCGTACAACTTCAGCGATCCCCGCGTCGTCCCCTACCGCGAGGACCGCCGCTACCGCTCGTGGAGCACCATCCTGGAGCCGGAGACGAATGCCGCCATCATCTATATGATGGACGTGTCGGGCTCGATGACCGACGAGCAGAAGAGCATTGTCCGCACCGAGTCGTTCTGGATCGACACGTGGCTCAAGAGCCAGTACGACGGCGTGGAGCGGCGGTACATCATCCACGACGCGATGGCCAAGGAGGTGGACGAGCACACTTTCTACCACACTCGGGAAAGCGGCGGCACGCGGATCAGCTCGGCCTACCAGGTTTGCTCGGAACTGCTCGACCGGCACTTTCCCGCCGAGGAATGGAACGTTTATTGCTTCCAGTTCTCCGACGGCGATAACTGGGGCGAGGACAATCGCCGGGCGTTGACGATGCTCCGCGAGAGGCTGCTCCCGCGGTGCAACCTTTTCTGTTACGGGCAGGTGGAAAGCCCCTACGGAAGCGGCGAGTACCTGCGGTCGTTGGCCGACACATTCGGCGTGAGTCACGAGACGCTGGTGCTCTCCGACATCGCCGACAAGGACGCCATTTACGACTCGATCAAGACTTTTTTGGGCAAGGGCAAATAACGATGACCTATCCAATCAATCCCAATCAGCCGCAAGAACTGAGTGCATCTTCGGGCGAGACGCGGATGTTCTCGGTCCAGGTCGGCCATACAACGACCAAGGTCCCCGGCCGCACCCCGGCGGAGGCGATCCATGAAGCCCGACGCCGCCTCTGCCAGGAACATCCTCGCATGTGGGACATGATCCAAAAGCTGGACGACAGCCGATTCGTAGTGCTTCCCGTGAAGTGAGAGATCGGACGTCATCGCAGTGGTTCGACTGAAATGAGAGGTCGGTCAGGAGTCAGGAGTCAGTGCCGTCGAACTAAGTCGTGACCCCTGACCCCTGACCCCTGACCCCTGACCCCTGACCCCTGACCCCTGACTTCCTGACCCCTGACCCCTGACCC